>JACMQW010000044.1 GCA_014376785.1 Oligoflexia bacterium | reverse complement strand
TCGTACGGAGAAATAAAAAATCCGAAAGACGCGGCCGACGAATATTTCTTTCCCGCGACCTTGCGACCTTGCGACCTTGCGACCTTGCGACCTTGCGTCACCTAAAAGAGCGCGGCTGCCCCCTATCCAGTGCACTTTTCACCATCAGCTTACGATCGCGCGAAAAAAAAGCCTCTGCACCGTTCGACTCTGTCTTCCACTCCAGGTAAGCCGGCAGGTTCACCCGAGTATTCACTCGTGAAGAAAGAGTGGTCTGTGCGTCAGGCATCTGACAGTCCGACTCAGCTTGACCATTTTTCCGCCGCAGCTAAAATGGGACGACGGCATCGTCGCGTGCCGATCGTTCGTTCAACTCCGGGGTGATTCTTGAAAAGTCTTTTTAAAGTCTCGATGATTTGCGCACTCGCGCTTTTTTCTTCCTCACCCGAAAGCCTCGCCGTCCCCCTCATTCCGGTTGCGGAGCGTTGTCAGGAATTTCTCATCCAGGCCGAACTCCAGCCCGATCCGAAAGTCATTTCGGCAACGCTCTTTCATACGTTCGCAATCGACTATCCGTTTTTTTTTAACTCAGTAGAGACGAAGCGGTTGATGCGAAGTCTTTCAGCTCAATATTCGATAACCTCTCATGACAGGTACCAAAACCGTGTCGAATTTGTTGACCGATCGAAGGTTCTTGCACTCTGTGCGAACTTCAAAGCAGCTTATAGCAATTATCAGGGTCCTCTTCGTCAAATTAGTAAGAATTATTTAGAATCTTTCAGGGCGGAAAGTTCCAGGCCAGGCAATTCCTTCGAAATGGATTCAGAACTCACTACCGAAGATTACTCCGATCTGCGTCTTATTCTGAAGACCGTTGAAAGTCATCCTAGCTTAAAGGAGGAATTTTTAAAGCTGATCGAGAACCAACTACTCACCCTAGACCAGTGGTATAGCGTGAAGACTCCGCGATTTGATCTAAATTCAGATCAATTTTCTTTGAATCGATCCAAAGCGATCAAAGTCTCAATGAAATCGGGCGGCGTCGACGCGCTCCCGACTTCAGCCACTGGAAAAAGAACTTACACACCACTCGAAAAAGGAAGTTCTGACTTAAAAAAAGTAAACGAAGTCTTCGAATCCAAAGCCTGGATGGACGGAGAAAAAGATCACAGCTGGCTAACTCACCTCGATCAGGACCTCCGCCGCGCTTACGTCACCTTGAGTTCGACCTCGTTCAGTCGACTCGATTATTTCAGAGAAAATTTTGCTTGGATGAATGTCTACGCAAAAGGGGCAGACTGGTTTCGGTCAAGTCGAAAGACGAGTGAACAAAAAGCAGATTTCCTTTTCGCAATCGACCAAGCAGAGCACATTTTCGATAACTACCGGCGTTCACTCGACTTAGAACGCTACACTCTGGAACTGGCAAAGAACGCTTCCAAAGAACGTGCGCTTTACCTGGAAGAAAACCAAGTATCCTTGGTTCCCCCAGCTTCCGCAGCGATGCATTCATTTCTAAACGACTCTCGCCTGCGCGCGATCCAAGCACTTGGAGCAATGGATGGGGAGTTGGTTTCGATGGGCGCTTCCCTAGATACGCAAATCACGAAGTTGGACTTCGGCCGGGCCTCACTGAAAAATGTCCGCGCTCAGATCATGACCGCAAACATCGATCAGGAACATTCCGAAATTTTTCTAAAGGAGATGGGAAACATTCAAACTGCATTCGGCTTAGACCCCGTCCTCCCGAAAGCCCTAACGAAAACGAAGTGGGGATTTTGGTGAGCGAAATATTTACTCAGACGAGGTGAACGACGTTAAATCCGAAGACTTTATTCACACTCTCCACCATCTGGGGAGTGGTCTGTAGTCCCACGGTTTTCGGAAGCTCGAGTTTCGTTTTAAAACGGGGATCGGAAAACTCGATTCGCACGGGGCACTTCCCTCGGAAAGAAATGATGTTTCGCTTGAGCTCGCGCAGCTGATCGCTCGTGATTCGGTCGAGCGGTAGTCGCAGGATCACCTGCTGCACGCGGTTTTTGTGCGCTTCTTCGATCCACTCAAGCGTCTTCACGAAGATCTTCGCACCGTCGAGCGTCGCTTCGACTTCGCCCGTAATGAGCAGAGGCTCCGCTTCGGCCGAAGCCCGCTTTAAAAGCTCCGCATTGTTAGTGAAGGCTTCCGGAAAAAACACGATCTCAAGAGAACTCGAAAGATCCTCTAACCTTGAGAAGGCCATGCGGGCACCTTTCTTGGTCATGATCTCCTTGGTCTCGCTAATCAGGCCGGCAACGCGGACTTCAGGTCGCTTCGGGCGCTGGAATCCCCCGCCGCCGTAACCGTTGTTTTCCGGCGCAGGCTTAGAAGCCATTTCGGCCGACTTCTGAATTCCCCACTCTTTCAACTTTTCGATCGACCAACCAAGCCACTCTTCGGTGATTTTTTGCCAGGTGTCCATCGGATGACCGGAGACGTAAAAGCCGACGATCTGTTTTTCCATCATCAGGCGTTTTGAGCGAGGCCAGTCTTCTAATTTCTGAAAAATCGCATCCATCGGCGTGACGAGCTTCACATCTTCCGCCGAGAAAGAATCAAACAGCGAAGTTTGGCCGAGTTCTTTTTCTTCCTGCTCGTCTGAGGCGAAATCGAGCAATTTCTCAAGCGACGCCATCAGGCTTGGCCGATTCACTTCCGAGATCTCATCAAATGCGCCCGAAATCGTGAGTGCTTCGAGCACTTTTTTATTCGCCTTACGAGTGGACACGCGGCGCGCGAAGTCCATGCAGGAAGTGAAATTGCCTCCCGTCGTCCGGGCGTCTAAAATGAGGTCGACCGCGATGCTCCCCACCCCTTTGATTGCTTCAAGCCCGAAGCGAATCCCCTTTTGAATCCCGCCCTTACCCGGAAGCTCGACATTTTCGACCGAAAAAGATTTCTGAGAAAAATTCACATCCGGCGGAAGAACCGGGATGCGGTTCATTTTCGCATTCCCAATGTATTTCGTGATTTTATCCGTGTCGTTTACTTCGGTCGTCATCAGAGCGGCCATAAATTCAGCTGGATAATGGGTTTTCAAGTACGCGGTCTGGTAAGTGAGCACTCCGTAGGCAGCCGAGTGAGATTTGTTGAATCCGTATTCGGCGAACTTCGCCATAAGATCGAAAATCCCTTGGGCGACTTCTTTGCTTAAATTTCTCTCGAGCGCGCCGGCGGTGAAAAGTTCTCGGTGCTTCGCCATTTCTTCTGGCTTCTTTTTCCCCATGGCGCGGCGGAGTAAATCGGCCTGTCCAAGCGAGTAACCTGCGAGCTCGCGCGCGATCTGCATCACTTGCTCTTGGTACAGAATCACGCCGTACGTTTCGTTCAGAATCGATTCGAGCTGGGGCGTCGCATAGACGATCGCTTCTCGTCCGTGCTTCCGATCAACGAACACATCGACCATCCCGCTTCCCAGCGGACCCGGACGATAAAGCGCGGAAATAGCGGTTAAGTCGTCGAGCGACGAAGGCTGAAGTCTGGAGCAAAGGTCTTTCATCCCGCTCGACTCGACTTGGAAAATTCCGTCCGTGTCTCCCGAAGAAATCAGCGCAAACACAGCCGAATCTTCGTAATTCATCTCATCTAAGATGAATGGTTCGCGATCTCGAACCAACTTCACTGCGTTATCGATCACCGTCAACGTTTTCAGGCCGAGAAAGTCGAACTTCACCAGTCCGATTTTTTCACCCGCATCTTTATCAAATTGCGTGACCACATCGCCGTCTTTCGAGACGTAGAGCGCGCATAAATTCACCACCGGCTCACCCGTGATGATCACACCGGCTGCGTGAATTCCGGCGTTTCGGTAAAGTCCTTCGAGCCGTCTGGCATAACCGATGACCGTATTGATCTTTGGATCCTGCTCCATGAGTTCACGAAGTCTGGGCTCTTTTGCGATCGACTCATCGATCGAAATCCCTAAGTCATCAGGAATAAGTTTATTGATCACATCGGTCTCAGCAAATGAGAGACCGAGCACTCGACCGACGTCCTTAATCACCGCGCGAGTTTGGAGTTTACCGTAGGTGATGATTTGACAGACGTTTTCTTTTCCGTACTTTTGTTCGACGTACTCGATCACCTCTCCGCGGCGATCCTGACAGAAATCGATGTCGAAATCGGGCATGGAAACCCGCTCCGGATTAATGAATCGCTCAAAAAGCAGCTTAAACTTAATCGGATCGATGTCGGTGATGACGAGCGAGTAAGCGACCAGCGAACCCGCACCGGATCCCCGACCAGGACCGACTGGAATGCCGTGGCGCTTCGCCCATTTGATAAAATCAGAAACGATGAGAAAGTAACCCGAGAAGCCGGTCCGGGCGATCATCGTCAATTCATCTTCAAGGCGCTGGTAATATTCTTTTTTCAGCTCTTCCCATGCCGAGTTTTCGCGAAGTTTTTTAAAAACATGGGAAGCAAACCGCTCTTCTAAACCTTTGCGAGACTCAACCCGAAAGAATTCGACCTCGTCGAACGCATCTTCTTTCGCGACGCCGTCCGGCCGAAAGTTCGGCAGGTGATAAATCGGCCGACCGTCGTCGTGTTTAAATTTGAAAACGACGTCGCACTTCTCTGCGATTTTAAGCGTGTTGTCTGCCGCTCCCGGAAACCTCGCGAATCGTTCCCGCATGAGCTTTGCGGGTTTTAGGTAAAACTCCGATGGAACCAAGGATTTCGGTCGGTCGAAGTCGAGGTTCCGTCCATTCTCGATGCACTGGAGGATTTCATGTGCCTCGGCGTCCGACGGATTTAAGTAGTGGACGTCCGTCGTCCCGACCACCTCGACACCAAACCTCGCGCCCCATGCGAAGAGGGTTTCATTCACGTGTTCTTGCTCAGGAATACCGTTGTCTTGGATTTCCAGATAGAAGTCAGGCCCGAATCGGCCCTTCATCCACTTCAATACCGAGATCGCTTCTTCTTCTTCTCCGATTAAAAGTCGGTAGGGAATCTCTCCGCGAAGCCCTCCGGAGAGCACAATCAGTCCGTCTCCGTATTTATCGAGGCCAGCGCGGTCGATGAGAAACTTAGGAATCGCGGCCGCGCCTTTCGCAGGCGGCGGTGACTTCTCATACCCTTCGGTGATGAGTTTGCAGAGATTTCGGTAACCCGCCAAATCTTTCGCAAGCAAAACGAGGTTGTGGAATTTCGGACGAAAGTTTTGCGAAGCCGGACCGGACGCCGCCGCCATCGAGGCCGCGGATTGGGCGCCCGCATAGCCCTGTTCTAAATACCAAACATCGCAACCGATGATGGGTTTGATTTTTTTACCGTGGGCTTGGCCGTAAAAGTCGATCGCCCCGAAAAGGTTATTCGTATCGGTCATTGCGACGGCAGGCATTCCAAACTCTGCCACTTTCGCGATTAAGTCTTCGACATGCAGAGCGCCCTGGAGCAGAGAATATTGCGTGTGAACGTGGAGATGGACGAAATTTTCATCATTCCCCGAATCCACCGCGCTCGACTGATTCTCTGATACTTGTTTTTCCATCATTCCCATTCAATGGTTGCGGGAGGTTTCGAAGAAATATCGTAAACCACTCGGTTCACTCCGCGCACTTCGTTGCAAATACGGGTACTCACGCGCGCGAGAAAAGGCATTTCAAACGGATACCAATCGGCCGTCATTCCATCCACGGAAGTGACTGCTCTGAGCGCGATACAATAGTCATGAGTTCGACCGTCTCCTTGCACGCCGACTGAGCGAATCGGAAGGAAGACTCCCATCGCTTGCCAGATCTGATCGTAAAGCCCTTCGTCTTTTAACATTGAGATAAAGACTTCGTCGGCCGCACGTAAAATCTCGCAGCGTTCCTTCGTGACTTCGCCGACGATCCTCACTCCGAGTCCAGGGCCCGGAAACGGATGCCTGCGGATGAAATCGCTCGGCACCCCGAGGGTGTGACCGATTTCTCTGACTTCGTCTTTGAAGAGGTCTCTAAACGGTTCGATGAGCTTAAATCTCAAGTCTTTCGGTAAACCACCCACATTATGGTGTGATTTGATGGTCTTCCCGAGCACGGAGGCGCTCTCAGCGCTGGACGGCTTCGCAGACGGGTGGTTCCCGTCCAGTGCCGAGTACGGCACATCCGCACTAGGTGGCGGAGATGATTCGATGACGTCGGGGTACAGTGTTCCTTGCACCAGAAACTCGGGCAGAACCCCCGTGGAAGTTTTCAGTTTCTGCGCTTCTTCCTCAAAAATCGCGATGAACTCGGCGCCGATTATTTTTCTCTTCGCTTCGGGGTCGGTCAAGCCCGCAAGTTTAGCCAGGTACCGCGCTTCCGCATTCACGCGAGTGACGGGAAGATGGAGTTTCTCGGTAAAGAGCTTCATCACACGGTCGCCTTCCTCGAAACGAAGAAGACCGGTGTCCACAAACACGCAGTGGAGGCGATCGCCGATCGCTTGATGAACGAGGGTGGCCGCAACCGTCGAGTCGACTCCGCCCGACAAAGCACAGATCACGCGGGCATCGGCAGGGACTTTCGCTTGAATCCGCGCTATTTCTTCGCTGATGAAATGGCCCATCGTCCAGTCGGGTTCGACACCCGCTAATTTCACTAGAAAATGCCGAAGGAGTTCGCGGCCGCTTTCAGAATGGGTGACTTCGGGATGGAACTGCAGACCATAAAGTTTTTCGGCTGGATTTTCGATTGCCGCGATCGCGCCCCGTTCGGATTTCGCACAAAGAGTAAAGCCCACCGGAAGTTTCGCCGCTTCGTCTCCGTGGGACATCCAAACCTGGCGAACCTTCGGAGCGGCGATGCTTCCCGTTTCGTCTTTAGAGAGCGCCGTTTCGATTTGAAAAGGAGAGTTTAATGGGAAAAGGTCGCTCACTCCGACCGGCATCACACCCATTCGTCCGTATTCTCTTTTCACGCCTGGCTTTACTTCTCCGCCGCGCGCCTGCACGAGAAGCTGCAGGCCGTAACAAATGCCGAGCACCGCAAGCTTCTTCTCAGCCGCGTAACCGAGAAACCCATCCGGTAACTGCGGTGCGCCTGGGTCATAAACACTCGAAGGTCCACCGGATAAAATCACGGCGGAGGGTGCGAACTCGCGGATACGCGTGATGCTCGCATTTCCAGGAAAGACGTAAGAGAAAAAACCGAGCTCGCGCGTTCGCCTTGCGATGAGTTGCGTGTACTGAGATCCGTAATCTAGAATAAGGACTTTATTCATAAGCTCAGCTCGTCCGGTAATTCGGCGCTTCTTTCGTGATGATGACGTCGTGGGGATGGCTCTCAGCAAGGCCGCTGTTTGTGATGCGAAGAAAACGTGCTTTTTCTTGAAGCGAAGCCAGGTCTTTTGCGCCGACATAACCCATGCCGGCTTTCAGACCCCCGACCAGCTGGTGAATGTTTGCGCCGAGAGATCCACGATAGGGCACGCGACCTTCGATTCCCTCGGGAACGAGTTTATCGTTATTGGACACTTCCGCTTGGAAGTATCGGTCTTTCGATCCCTGCGCTTGCGCCATCGCCCCGACCGAGCCCATGCCCCGGTACGTTTTAAAAGAGCGGCCTTGGTAGTGAATGATTTCGCCGGGCGCTTCGTCCGTTCCCGCGAATAACGAGCCGATCATGACGGAGTTTGCGCCCGCCGCCAACGCTTTCGTCACATCTCCGGAAAGTTTAATTCCACCATCTGCGATGATCGTAAGGCCGCGCTCGCGTGCTGCGCGACTGCATTCAGAAATCGCCCAAAGCTGGGGCACGCCGATTCCGGCTACCACCCGAGTCGTGCAAATAGATCCCGGACCGATTCCGACTTTCACCGCGTCTGCTCCCGCATCGAAAAGCGCCAGCGCGCCTTCGTAAGTTGCAACATTTCCGCCGATCATTTCGACTCGGTCGCCGAATTTCTTTTTCAGAGTGGAAATCGCATCGAGCACGCCCTTCGAGTGACCGTGAGCACTATCCACGACGAGCACATCGACTCCCGCGTCGACCAGCGCAGCTGCCCTCTCGAACGCTTCCGCCCCCACTCCGACGGCAGCCCCGACCACGAGGCGGCCAAATCGATCTTTCGTCGCGTTCGGGAAATCTCGCTGCTTCTGAATATCGCGCGACGTGATCAACCCTTTCAAACAACCATTCCGGTCGACGACTGGAATCTTCTCGAGTCGATGTTCTTTCAAGGCTTTCTTCGCGTCTTCTAACGACACGCCTTCCGGCAGAGTCACAAGCGGCGCTTTCGTCATCCGACTTTCTACCGTCACCGAATAATCGGATTCGAAGTTGAGGTCGCGGTTGGTGAGGATGCCGACTAGTTTCTTTCCCTCGGGCGAATCCTCCGTTACCGGAAGGCCGGAAACTTTATATTCTCCCATGAGTGCGTTTGCATCATGGAGGGTTGCTTGTGCGTGAATGGTGATCGGGTCTTGAATCATGCCCCACTCTGCTTTTTTCACTTTCGAAACTTCGAGCGCTTGCTGAGCGATCGTGAGGTTTTTATGGATGATCCCGATGCCCCCTTGCTGGGCCATTACTTTCGCGGTTTTTGCTTCGGTCACGGTGTCCATCGCAGACGAGATCACGGGAATGGAGAGTTTAATTTTCGGAGTGAGCTGGACGTTCGTATCGACCATGAGCGGTAAAACATCCGAATAGCCGGGGACGAGCAAAACGTCATCAAACGTTAAAGCTTCGGTCATTCCGGACAGGGAATCAGTCACTCCGTAAAATTTCATTCGGACTCCGTTTTAGTTTGATTTGCAGTTTCGATGATCTCTAAGTATTCGCGGGAATCGCCGACGTAATTCTTTGCCGACTTCGCTAAGAAAGCGATTTCATCGTCTTTCAATGCCCTCACTGCCTTTGCCGGCATACCCATGATCAGCGAGCGCGGCGGAAATGTTTTTCCTTCCGTGATGAGCGCTCCCGCTCCGACGATCGATTCTTCTCCGACCACGGCGCCGTTCATGATGATGGCGCCCATTCCGATCAGGCAGCGATTTCCGATCGTGCAGCCATGGAGCATAACCCGGTGGCCGACCGTGATTTCATCTCCGAGAATCAGCGGAAAACCGCGGCGGTCGACGTGGAGCATCGAGTGGTCTTGGATATTTGTGCGACGGCCGATGCGAATGGGATTCACATCCCCGCGAATCACGCACTGAAACCAGACGCTCGAATCGGCTCCGATTTCGACTTCGCCGATCACCGCACTGGTCGGGGCGATGAACGCGGTCGGATCGATGATCGGACTTTTTCCGTGATGGGGCAGAAAAAGCGGTAAAGGGACCAGGGGCGCGGCGACCGCCGATGCCGGAACTGTAGGTACCGGGACTCTTTTATGTTCCGTCATGCGATCACCTCTGAAACGGGCATTGCGCTCCCTTGAAGGGCGCCGTACTTCACCGGTGCTCCGGAGGCAGTCGTCGGAAGAACGTCGTATCTCTCGGCTTCCATCGCGTCGTGAATGAGTTCGGCTTTCATCGAAAGCGCGGTGGCGGCCAGGATTTTCACGCGCAGAAACCGGCCGACCAAATTTCTTCCCGAGTCGTCAGCGAAGTGGACGATTCGCATGCATCCGGTTCGCCCGGTCCAAACGCGACCCTTGCCTTCGCCTTTTTCAACCAGCGTTTGCTTTTTTGATTCGCCTTCAACGAGGATCTCCATTTCACTGCCTACTAAGAGCTGCGAACGCGCCTCAGAAATTTTCAGTTGGTGCTGGAGTAGACGATTTAAGCGGTCGTTCTTTTCTTTCACGGACACATCGTCGTCGAGCTTCGCCGCCCGAGTTCCCGGACGCGGAGAATAAGCGAACGCAAAAATGTTATCGTACTGGACGCGGTCCAGAAGAGTGAGCGTGGCTTGAAAATCCTCTTCGGTCTCTCCCGGAAATCCGACGATCAGATCGGTCGAGAGACCAACGAGCGGGTTCTGCGCTCGAAGGAGATCCATCTGCGCGATGTAGCCCTCGATTTTATGGTGACGCCCCATTTTTTGAAGCACTCGGTTCGAACCGGACTGGACGGGCAGGTGGAGCTGCGGCGCGAGTTTTTTCACCGTCGAGTACGCATCGATGAGCTCATCCGAGAAATCGAGCGGATGGCTGGAAGTGAAGCGAATGCGCCGAATGTTTCCGAGTCTCGGATCTGCATCGATCGCATGCAGGAGTTGGGGGAAATTCTCATCCCCGGCTCTCGGTCCGACTTTGCCGATTTGGTTTTTCAAATCCACCGGCGCGCGGTTTGCGGTGTTGGGATTCCCTTTTCCAAACGAATTCACGTTCTGCCCGAGCAGCGTGATTTCTCGCACTCCGGATGCGGACATCCGAGCGAGGTCATTTAAGACTTCTTCGATGGTTCGGGATTTTTCTCTCCCACGTGTGAAGGGAACGATGCAGTAAGTGCAAAACTTATCGCAGCCCTTCATGATGTTCACAAAGGCTTGCGCTTTCAGGCCGAGGACCTTTGTTTCAGTCGTGTAACTCTGCGTCCGGTCGAAGTCGGCAAACACGATGTGTTTTTCGCCCTGCTCGACTCGGTAGACGATTTCTGGAAGGTGGTCGATCGTATCCGTTCCGAATACGAAATCGAGGTAAGGCGCTTGCTTGAAAAGCGCTTCCTTCTCGAGTTGGCCCACGCATCCGCCGATTCCGATAATGGGCTTATCGCCCGGACCGGTCATGCCCTGGTCTTTCAGTTGGTGGTAATACCGGCCGAGCGTCGAGACAGCCTTATGCACGGCTTTTTCTCGAACCGTGCAGCCATTGATCAAGATGAGGCCAGCTTCTTCGACTCCTCTGGCGGGTTTCATCCCTTTTTCAGAGAGCAGACTCGCCATGCGTTCGCTGTCTGCGACGTTCATCTGGCAACCGTAAGTCTTGATGAAGTATTTGTTTTTATCGCGCGGGGTAATCGGAGCGCCGTGAATATCGAGAACAGGTAAGACGATGTCCTCAGCTTGAGTCACTTCTTCCGATGTGTCTTTCGCTGATCCAGCATCCGAGTCAGACGGATTGAGGTCGCCCTGTTCAATGGCGGTCATCCCGGTAGAGTGCGGAGTTTTCATCCCCGATTTCTAGCATTTAACACGGGGCGCAGACGACTGAAATTCGGGGTTCCGCCCGAGTCCGCTCCTGAAAGAGTGATTCCTAATCAGATTCGGACTCATCCTCATCCGCGTCATCATCGGAATCGGCCGGCTCCGCAATTTCAACCAAAGATTCTAGGTCTTCGACCTGAAACTTCAGAAGCCATCCCTCTTCGAGCGGGTCATCAGAAATGCTTGAAAGGTCAGCCGTAGCCGGGTTAACCGCCGTAACGAGGCCCCGGGACGGGAGGGTGATGTCGGCATTCGCAAGGTTGCCTTCGATCGTCAGAATTTCGTCCCCCGCATCGAAGTGGTCCCCTTCTTCTGGAAGGTCCATTCCTTCGAGATCACCGAGGGCATCAATGCCATGGTTTGTGAGGCCGATCGTCAGGACGTTCCCCCGTCGGGAAAACCAGAATCTTCCATCATCAAACTCACCTGACTTGGGAACCGTCGTTTCGCTCATACCCATTATTGTCGGGCACATTCGCGTCTCCCGCCAAGCCTTTTGTCAGAAATTTTTCGGGTGGGTCGTGCGCGACCCGCCTTAGTTGTCTAAAAGTCAGCCGATTGGGGGAGGTTTTTAATAGTTGAATTCTTTACTCCACTATAAAAACAAGTGAAAATATTCGAGTGGGGTCAAGAAATTCTCTCTTTCTAACGATGAGTTCCTTTGAATACCGGGATTTCCGGTCTTCGATTCTAAGGGGTTACCCGTGAGTAAACGCGATCGACAGGCACTTCAACTTTTCACACTGAGCGCGCTCGGAATGGTCTCCGCGCTCTTGGGTGCGTCGGTTCCTCAAGTTTCGGCATCCGAAACGACCGCAAAAAGCTGCCAACCTTTTTATCCCGAAGTAAACATGTGCCAAGGTAAACAGGAAATCTGGAATAAAGATTCTTGGATTCTCGGGCACTCGACTTATTCGGGTTATGGCGTCACCTCGGATGGCTATTGCGCAAACTTCAAAGTCGTCCCAAGCAAAGTGAAGACGAAGTCCTGCTTTGAGAAGTTCGATTTACAAATCACATTCATCGCCGACTACAGTAAAATGCCTACGGGCTGTAATTGTTTCACCAAAGGTTCATCGACTGCGTCGAAAGCTGCGGGGGCGGCGACTAAATCTAACTCTCCTCAGAAATCGAACAAGCCTGCAGGCGCGACTTCTTCCGCAAGCGCGAAGGCAAAAACCAAATCAAGCACAGAGCCAGCAACCACAAATACTGCGGTCGCGGATAGCAAAGTAAAATCGGGCAGCTCGACGAATTCCGCAACTGGCACCCTTGGAGCTTCGGTCGGTACGACTTCTGAAAATGGCACCGCTTCGCCTGCAGACCCTGCTGCGTCCGCAACCACGCCTACACGCAGTTCGACTACCGGCACGACGCACACCTTTGCCGATGGAAGCACCGCGAGTGTGTCTGAAATAAAATCAGATCCGAAAAACGGGACTTCATTCACTGCAGTCGCCACGGACTCTGACGGAGAAAGAAAACTATTCACGCTGAGTGAAGACGGGGAAACGGCTCGGAAGCAAGCAAAGGAATTGAACGTCAGCACGGTTACGAAAATGGTCGACGGTAAAAAAACCGTCCTTGATGTTGCCACCGGACGTCCCGTTTCTTCTGGACCGGATAAATCAGGTTTAAGCGCTTCAGATGCAAAGATGGCTTACGGCGATGCTTGCACCCAGTCCGAATTGATCGCGATCCAAAAAGGCGGCGGCCGGGACTATCGGTGCAGCGGCACCAACACGATCATCAAGGTCGCGAACGTCGGTTCCCAAGTTTTACAAACCGCGGGTTCGACTGTCATGAACACGATCGGTGGCCAGATCGCAGCGAGTGCAGCGAACGGAACCCAATCGAGCATTCAAAAAGGAATCGCAAAAGCAGCTAAAAGCGCCGCGACCTACCAAGCTGCCGTGACGGGTTTAAATCTCGTCGCCACCGCGAAGCTCGCGATGAAAACGAGTCAACACCGAAAAAATGCCTCGGAAATCGCGTCTTTTCGACCAGATGAAAATGGTTTCGATGCTTCCAGCGACCGCGTCCAAGCTCGCTACGCGGAAGCCATCAAAGAACAACAGGACACGCAGAAAGCTGCGGCCGCGGCGACTTACACGACTGCGATGGGCGCGGTAAAAAGCGCGATGGAACTTAAAAATGCAAAAGCGACTCAGAAAGGTGCCGAAAAACTTGCGCGCCAATACGCTTCGATCGAAGCAAAACTCGCGGGCGCTCCCGTCCTTTGGGATTCCAGCGGGCCGGTTGCCGCTGGAAATGGGAACGATAACACTCGGTCTGCCGCGACCTCAGGCGAAAGCAGCCAGAGCACATCCGATCCGACCGGATTAAATCCGGATGCAAACACACTGGGTAATGGAAACGATATCGGCGGAGAAACGGGCGGAGTGGACGCTCCCAAACCGGGCGAATTTAAAACGGCAGCCGGCGGACCCAGTGGCGGCGGCGGTGGAAGTGCGGGAGGCGCCGCTGCAGGCGGGGCGGGTGCCGGAGGTGGAGCACCTGCAGGTGAAGAAACGAAAGCGGGATACGCTTCTGAATTCGGAACGAAAGAACGCTACGAAGTCGGTGGCGGAGCACCCGGCGGAAAAGGCGGAGGCAAAGCGGCGAAAGAAGAAAGCATCGACTTGAATGGCTTGCTTGCCCAGTTTCTTCCTAAATCCGAAGAAGACGTTCCGAATAAAAATGGAATTCTAGATTTCGCAAATCATGCTGCGCGGGCTCCTGCCGCCATGGATGAAAATGGTTCTTACCTAGATAAGAATGCCGATCTCTTTCAGCGCATTCACGAAACGATGAGTGAAAAAAATCGCCGGGGGCATGTCGGGATCTAGATCCAGGAGAGTTCAGTCACTAAACGGGGGTAGAAAAGATGGGGTTTCGTCGTGTAACCACGACATCATTGCAAAAAGACCATGGGGCCAGTCGCCTCTCGTCTTCGCTTGCTCGGGCAGCCCTTTTCTCCTTAGGCCTGCTCACTGCAATCTCCGCTCACGCCATCGGGACCGACCAAAAAGTTTCATCGATTTGCAAAAACTCTAAAGACGCGGCATTCCGCGCGAAGTACTGCACCGCTGCAAAAGACTACAGCCAGGGAGTCACGACCAACCAAGCAACCTCGGCCGTCTGGACCGGAGTCGCGGCGACTTGCACGGCGGCTTGCGGAAAAGCGGTCACGGGCCCCCTTTGCACCGGAGCATCCCTCATCGGGAGCGCCGCTGAAGGAATCCTCGTGAAAAAATTCGCAGACACCGTCATGGGAGCGGGAACTGCCGCGGGACAAAATTTACTCACGAAAAATGCAGAAAAATCTGCGCCCGATGCCGCACAAGCAGGGACTCAGGCGGCCGCGCCGGCAACGAAATTTAACGGCGATGCGTGCGCAGTGGCCGGAAAAAGCACGCTAAAAGCATACGAGAAATATTCTCAGTCGCAGGCGAATGAAAAAAGTTTGGGCGATCTGAAAAAGAAATCAGATGACATGAGTCCTACCACCGCCAGCGGTGGTCTGGGCTTTCGAACGGAAACTGCGCCCACGCCGGCTAATAATGGAGCGGGCTCCATCATTTCGGCCGCGACGGCGGGCGGACTATCGACAGCTTGCACGGAATCGTCTGTGAAGTCTGCGCTCGGAGCGATTCGATGTGCGACGGCTAGCGATCCTACGCTTCCATCCTATGTTCGCTCAGAAGAATTTCTGAAAGACCTCCAAAAAGCGACGGGGAAATCGGCGGACGCCTTTTTTGGAGAATTTGAATCGCCTTCGAAATCCCTCTTCGATTCGGCATCGATTTCGTCACTGCCGGGAGCTGCACAGAGCGAACTCGGAGAGACGGCGCGCGCGATGGAAAAATTAGCCGGTCTGAACGTCGGTGAAAAGCTAGAGTCGTCGCAAGGTTACCGCGCTGCGAGCGTCGGACATTCCGCTCCGTCTTATGGAGGCGATGATTTTGATTTGAATGGGGCGATGGCCCAAGCGCTGAGCGGAGTCGCCGCGGGCGACGCTGCCGAAAACGCAGGCACTGCGAATGCCGCTAATCCCGCTGCGCGGGGGCTTGCTTCTGCGAATCTTTTTCTGAATCCGGAAGACCGCACGGTGAGCCTTTTTGACCGCGTCCGCTTGCGCTATGGTGCGATCGTCACTCGGGATCTCAATTTTAAAATCGGGGTGAAATGATGAGAACACAAATGAATCGCAAGGCGCTTTTAGTCTTCTCCGTCTTCTGCAGTTTTTCACTCCTCACTGGCCCGCTTCCGAGCGCAATGGCCGCGAATTCTTGCGACAGCCTCTGCGGCGTGACCGCAGCGAATGCAAAAAACCTCATTAACGACGCAAATTGTAAGAAAAGCGACACCTGCGTAAACTGTGTGGTGAAGGCCGTCACGGGGAGCCAGTCGGGAGCTTACTGCTCTGCTTACAGCGATTCCAACAAGGGGCAAGGGCTTCAGAAAGTGACCGCGACTTTAAACTTAGCCTCTGCTGCGGTCTGCGCCACAGCGTGCGTAATGGGAATGACTCCGGCAGGTACTCCCGTAGCCTGGGACCGCGTTTGCGGATTCGCGGGGCTTGCGAATACGGCCCTCGAAGTCGGTATGGCGATTAAAGATATCGCGAAAGGTGATGGAAATATTCTCTCGCTAGGTGGTTCCATTATTTCTGGTGCGGGCTCAATCAGCATGATCAGGAAGGTTACCACCGGAGTAACGAAAACCATGATGCAAAAGGCAATGAGCCCGTCTTGTATAAATGCCGTTCTTTTCGGCATCAACGGAGCTGCAAAAATCAAATCCATTAAAGATCTGAAGAAAAGTGGCCAAAGCGCTTGTGATTCTGCGCAGTCCCTCACGTCCATGGTGGAAGGAAACGTTCAGTCTTGTCTGGCCGCACTCCCTACACCTCCAATTAAAGGAAGTTCCAGCGCGGGAATGTTTGCGGCGACGGCGAGTGCTTTCACGCCTCCGACCCCCGACGCCGTGGATCACCTAGCCGCCACGATCGGAACCGATAAATACTTAAAGAATGTAAAAAGTGATCTCACCCTGGCGACCGATGCGGGGAAACTTGATATGAATGAGATTGGAAAAAAAGTCGATTCTGGCGAAAGCGCAGCGAACATTTTATCCGCCGCAGGAATGCCTGAGAATATGACCGACATGGTGAAGGAAGCCGAAGGTCGCATTAACCGAGGCGAAACCTCCCCCCTCCTCGCTTCGATTACCGGTGATTCCTATAAGTCGGGCAGCGGCTCTGCCACCGTCGCGGGTGGAAGCGGAATCGACGAAATGGGTTTCGGCGGAAGTGGCGGCGCAACTCCCGGCGAATCGAACTCGGTCTTAGAAATTTTTCGTGCGCCTGCGAGCACAGCGTCCCTTGCGGCCTCGCAAGACGGAGACGTATTCCATGCAAGCTATAATGGAACGATCTTCGACATCGTTTCCGGTCGCATTAAAGAGCGTAAAAGTCAGTATTCAGAACTCGAGCCTGAGGGCCGGGTGAATCGTATTTTCAATGGTTACTCCGATCCTAAAGCGAAGAAATAATCGAGGCACGTATGTCGCAGATCATGAAGAAGAACGTCATCTCCCAAGTCCTTTCTCTCACACTCACGCTCGGAATCGCGCTCTCGCCGATCACCCCCGCATTTGCGGACGGCGTGCTGGATTCATCTGCGAGTAGTATTAGCAGCGGAGATGCAGCGAAAACGCTGCCGGACGTGGGCGCGATTTGTACGGCGTTAAAAAATGCGTCCGTCGGAAATTTTAAAGATAAAAAGGGAGATGATGTTAAAATCATGACCACCGCTTGCCAGACTAAGACAAGGCGGGAGCGACTCACAAATCCGGCCGATTGCTTCACCACCATGCAAGCGGCCGTCGCAAATCAAACGGACGGCGCGAAAAGTGAAATGATCGGCTCGATCTGCGCATCCGGCAGGACAGTGAATAGCCAAGAAGCTCAGGTCTACTGCTCCCTCCAGCAAGCATCGAAAAACACGCAGTCCCTTCAGTACTGCGAGGCTTACGAGAGCGCTCAAAGCGCTGAAAAAGGTGTGATCGTCATCGCCGCACTTGATGTGGCTGCTGCAGGAATCTGCTGGGCAGAAGCGCTTTCTATGGCGAAAGTCAGTGCTGAATACAAAACGAAGGAACTCGAATTCAATCAGAAAAGAGCGAAACAAATCGCCAATCACGAACCCATTATTCCTCTGACATTCGTTTTCACTCCGCCCGGAAACGCCATGAGTCCCGGCAACATCTTTAACTCTGGAGCATGTGGCGGAGCTGCCTTCGCGGCCGGAATGGGCGAAATCGTCCAAACCAGCATTCAGTTGATGTCTGGAAAACACTCCTCGGGCGGACAAACGATCGATGGCGACGGAAATGTCGCTGCTAAACAGGGATTAGTAAAAAACATCCCGAAAATTATGGAAACCATCTTAAGTGCGGGCGGAAGTCTCACCGCGATGCGAATTGGCGTTTGCTATTATCAGGCTGAAAAATTTCCTGATTTTTGCAAAGGTCTATCCAGTCAGGGCACGCTACAGAATGCGAAACAAAATGCGTTAATCGCAAAAAATGCGCAAACCGAAAAAAGCTCACTCGATTATCAGAAAAAACAACTTGAATCCTGCACGGAAGGGGGCTGCGAACAGGAAGCACTCATCAAGGATACGGGAGCGAAAGCAGATGCGACCAAAGCAAAACTCGATGTCGCTCAAACGAACACTTATGAATTCTACGTAGGTCGCGCAAACCTAGCGAAACAAGCCGCAATCATTTTCACCGGGTTGACTGCGATGCGTGGAGTTTCGATCTACTCAGCCGAAAATACGAAGGGTAAAGCAAAAGACTTGCTCCAATCCCTCTTCACCGGAAACGGAACGACCAGCGCTTTCGGTCTCTCCGGCGCGACCGGCTCGAACTCTAACCTCTTCACCGCAACGGGGTCGAACTTCACGACATCGAACGCACCGGCATCGAACACCAGTGCGGCCGTGGTCGGAGGCTCTCCGGAATCCTTCCTCCTGCCATCGGGATCTCCTCTCGCGTCGCAAGTGGACCGCGTAGCAAGCCAGATTCCGCATAGTAAAGTATCGGAAGCCGCTGCAGGCGGGGCCGCCGGAATGGCCGGTCTCGTCTCTAGCGTCGCGGCCTCTGGCGGCGCGCGAGGAGCAGAGGGAGAAATCTCCGGAGTCATGGCATCCGCTTTCGCAAACTTTTCGAAAGACGCAGGCGCCGGCTACAGCGGCGGTGGCGCTGCACGCTCGATGGCTTCGAAAGGCGATTCTTCAGGCGGCGATCTGAATCTGAAAAGTCTCTTTGGTGGCGCTGAAGAAAAAGATCACGTGGCGGCAGGAAATGAGATGGCGTTCCGAGACGTCGCGTCGAGCGACGATATCTGGCACTCAAAGAACCCAAGGGGCAATAACCTCTTCCAAATCGTGTCGGATAAGTACGATTCGGTTCAGAGAAAAGTCGGATTCTAACTCAGTCGTGATTAAATACTTAAAGAGAGAACAGAGCGAAATCACTCTGTCCTCTCTTTCCATTTTAAAAACTAAAACGTTATCGGCCAGAACTGAGAACCGACTTTTCCGCAGCCAATGTCCCAGGATTCTTCTTTTCCTGGCTGTGTTCACTCGAGTCCTCTGCCGACTTCTCTTTAGCCGCAGTCTTTACAAACGCCGCGAATTTCAAGTTTCCTTTGAAATTCTGGCGTGGTTCGAAATGACCACTCTCGATTTCGAGCGCGAGCTTCACTGCAGGCTCTTTCGCCATCGCGTTTTGAAATTTCTTCAAATTAGGAAATTCTTTTCCGATGTCATAAAGGTCATCCGACCACCGAGCCATTGCGAATAAGTAGGCGTCTGCGATCATGAGGTGATCGAAAATAAACGGCGTCTCGGAATGGCGACCGAGGACATGCTCATCCACATGCTTCATCGCACCTTTCAAAGGTCCATTGATAACGTTTTTTGTGATTTCTTTCTGGATCTTCTCATCAGGATGGAAAGCTTCGGGCGCAAAAAATCCCATGAAAGATTTATGAAAATCACTTGAAAGAAATCCGAGGGCTCGGTGGAGTTGATCGAATTCTGCAGATCCCGCACGGAAAGATAAGCGGGAGTCTGGGGCCGAGGCTGCGATGCTCTGAAGAACTGCCACGTTTTCAGTGAGCACCGATCCATTCCGGTAGAGCATCGGAACTTCCCCGAGTGCGTTGAGTTTCAGATACTCCGGAGATTCCGAATCGTCTTCTTCCAGGCGACACGTTTGGAATGGAATTCCAGAGACAAGAAGAGAGATCATCGCCGCGAGCGAGCAAGTCCCCTCTTCAAAAAAGAGAACAGGAAGGACGGCATCCGCTTTCGTTTCATTGGGCTTTGACATGGGAGTTTCCTTTCGGGAAATGAATAATATGGGCAGAAAAATACGGCTTAATTCAGGAACAGAAATTTGTTATTTTTTTCGGATGGCGTCATTCCCGTCAGTGGGAGCCCGGTTTCTTGGGTTTTTCAGGATCTCCTTAACCGACTGCTCGAGCAGCTGAGCTGCGTAGCCAACTTCCCTCATGAGGAGCCGATCTTTATCGAGCGCATCGTGACTCCCGGCGTAGGTTCCATAGTAGTCGATGTAGCGATCGAGCTCAGACTGGTTCCCCGCTGACGAAAGCCCCATGTCACGCAGCCATCCGCCGAGGCTCTGCTTCACATGCAGCACTCCTTCGGAATCTCCATGGGTAATCACTGAAAAAGTCCGGCCTTCTAAGTGGCGAGGAAAATCCCATCCTTTTATTTCAAGCGCTTTTGCCTTCTTAGGATCTTTGCCATTCGTCGAGGTGTAATCTTCATTTCCGCCGTCCGCGCAGACCATTCGGTCCATCATCAATTTCAGCACACTCGGCGGGGAATACCAGTGAACTGGAGTGATGATCATTACCCCATGCGCGCGAACCCACATCGGGTAAATTTCATTCATCCAATCTTGAGTCTGGCCGAGAGCATGATTGGGGTAACAAGAGCACGGCCAATGACAGAGCGGCATGGCCGTAGAGACACAACCTTTACAGGGATGGATATTCTTCCCATACTCCGAAGTCACTCGACTGAGGTCTAGGTACTCGACGACCGCATTCTTTTTTTCTAGGTGGCGAATGGCAATCTCCGAGAGTCGATGACTTTTAGACATTTCTCCCGGACAGGTGTGGTCACTTCTCGGTGACCCGTTGATGATGAGGTAATGGGGCTTTGCGCCCTTCCGGTCGTGTTCCCTCTTCGCCTCAGAAATTGTCTTCTTGGTTTCGAGCCATTCCAACCCGACTTCCACCTTTGGATTTTTAAATCCAAGCCCTGCGGGCTGAGAGTGGGCGTATTTCTCAGACTGATCGTAACGAACCCATTCAACGTTCACGATGCTCTCTACGGCGCGTCGATGAGAGTCAAACCGAGGTCCTTGAAACTCAAGCGCGGCTCGTGCTTTAAACTCTGACTCGGTGAGATCGACACTGGGCTGTCCCGTTCTGACCTTTGGAATCTTCATCTTATGGGAATTGCAAATCCCAAACCACTCGGCTGGTGACTGACTGCTGAAAGATGAGTCGTTATCCGATCTTCCTTAAATACTCATTGATATCGCTGGATTCATACATCCACTGAGTTCCCGTCGACGCGGGAATTTTCAAACAGGGAACCTGACGCATCCCACCACCGGTAATGAGTTCTTCGTTTGCGACAGAGTCAGTGCCGATGTTTTTTAGTGCGATGTTGAGACCCCGTCGACGGATCTCTCGACGAACTTTCACACAAAACGGACAACCCGGAAGTTGATAGAGAGTGAGAGAGGCGGTTTGCGCATCAACCCGTTCCTGCGCCTCTGGTGTACGCTCCATGGGACTTGGCGAAGTAAACCCATCAAACGCGAGAATAAAAAAAGACACAATTTTCCGGATAATAACCATGGCCTCAGCGAATCAAAAGCTAGACCCGGGGTCAAGGACTCTGAACCCCACGAACATTCTTCTCCCCCTCTCATTCCATACCCGGGGGTGCACGGCCACTGACGGCAATCCGATTCTAAAAAGTGTTCCCTGCGCCCAATCCCATCGCTTTCTACTTCGATGCGGCCGTCATGGAGCTCGATGATGGCCTTCACAACCGACAGCCCCAGACCCAGCCCTGTTCCGGAGTCGGGCCGATACGGAGATAAATCCACCGGGCGGAGTGAACTTCACCGCATTCGTTAAAATGTTCCAATAGACTTGTTGGATGCGCACATCGTCGCCGTGGTACTCGAGTTGGATAGGACTGATCTGAGAGGAGACCTGGATGCCTTTCGCTTCGTCGCTCACCGAAATCGTATCAACGGCTCCGCTGATGAGTTCGGGCAAATTGAACCTCGCGATGTCCAACTTCATCTTGTCATTTTCCCCGGCCCGAAAGACTTGAAACGCTTCGGGGCAAACCTATCGGTTCTCGCAGCCATCCTTCAAACAAAGCCTAAATCGGCTTATGAGCTCGCAAAATACCTGAGGCGGGACGCCTCAAACCTCTCAAAAGAGCTTCGATTTCTTAAAAAAATGGGCATTCTCAGGTTTGAAACCGAAATCACGAACGGAAGGCTCAGAAAAATGCCGCTGCTCCTCTTTACTAAATTCGAGTTCGACCTAGAAATCAGAGCAGAGAAAAAATCAGTCTCCAGACAGGGTGTGCTGCGAATCGCGCGAGGACGTTAAATCAGACGATCACTCCTCTGAAAAAACCTCGCGCCAGAGCTTCTCCCGAAGCAAACGCTCCATCCATTCCGCCAAAAGCGAACGCATCCCCACAAACTCCAATCGAATGCCCGAGGTCATCGACCTTGGCGAAACCGTCGGGATAGAAACGTTCCGGCCGGGCAAATTTCCAACGATGCACCACCCGAACTTCAGGGGTTGCGCGAAATGGACTTTTTCCGATTAGCCTTAAAAGTGAGCACGCGTTCGCCCAAATTTTTTCAGCTAATACTTCCTGCTGAACCTCCCAATTCGCCAAGCTAAATTCTGGAGTGGTGTGAATGACGAGCGTAGATTTTCCGCTATGAAGCCCTTTTTCGTTTTGGTCGAATATTCCGGTAATTCCTAGATTTTCGGTTGAGCACTTTACCTCTAGAATTCCGGGACCATGAAAATTCTCACTCGCTTTAGCAATCCCTACGAAAGCAATGCACCGGGAATAAGGAATGTTTCGAAGTTTCGCTAACGTGACAGAATCGGATTTCGATTTCTCGCGCGACTGATCGATCAGGTCGATCGCTTGGGGTAATGGAAGTGCGATTACCAAGTTCCGCGCTTTGCTAAAAATCGAAGTTCCGGAAGGAGTTTCGCAAGATAGTAACCATGCACCTCCGTCATCTGGCAATCGCTCCACTCGAATAACCCTAGTCTCAAACCGAACTTCCAGAGGCCGCGGGCTAAAATCGAACAATGACTTCGCGAATCGACTCATGCCTTCCGGGTGAATGAATCGCTCTCGTTCTAAATCTGTATCAGACGCGGGCCTCCGCATTCCTTCTTGAGACGTTACGAAATCCTGCCAACCTGGGTTTCGTGCGTAAGTAAATTGGGCGCCTAAGTCAGCCCGCGTGAAGCTCTCCGAACTCCCCCACCGCCTCGTCGAGGTCCTCCCGCCTAATCCCCGACTTTTTTCAAACACACACACTCGAAGATCCTCGCGAGAGAATACGTTTGCGGCTGCAAGTCCGCTAATCCCTGCTCCGATCACCGCGACATCGTAAATATTTTGCACGTGTATTATTTCTTAGAGCGGAGAAAAACTGACATCGCTCAATCCTCAGCGGACAGTTTTCAGGGCAGCTTCGTAGTTAGGTTCGCTCCCGATTTCGCCGACTTGTTCTGCATAAAGGACCTTATTCTCAGCCGATAGGACGACTACGGCGCGCGAGAAAAGACCTGCAAGCGGAGTGTCGACCATGATCAGACCATAATCTTTTCCAAAAGGGCTACGGAAAGCAGATAAAGTCTCGACGTTTACGATTCCCTCCGCACCGCAGAAACGCTTCTGAGCAAACGGTAAATCCGTCGAAATATTCAGAACCACGGTGTTTTGGATTTCCGCGGCTTCAATGTTGAATTTGCGCACACTGGTCGCGCAAGTCGGCGTGTCGATGCTTGGAAAAATGTTCAAGATCTTAAATTTACCAGGATAGCTCTCCAACGAGGCTTCACTCAGGTCATTTCTCGCCAGTTTGAAATTCGGTGCTTTTTCACCAGCTTTTGGAAGTTCGCCGGAAGTGTGGGCGGGATTACCTTTAAATTTGATGTTTGCCATGAGGACTCCTATTTTTATTAAAATAGTCTGAATGGGTTCTGAGTAAGATCAAAGTTTAACGGATCATTAAACGAGTGAGATATTTTATCGGACTACGATCCTAGTTAAAACTCAGGCCGGCCAAAAATTCACTCATAAACCGGATCCGTTCAACCGCCAACTTCATTTCGAGGACTTGCTGCAAGGTCTCTGCCTCGAATCGAATCACCTGATAAATTCGAAAGCTGTATTCGATGGTCGAGGCCTCTCTCCACGCAGAACTCCGCACGAGGACTTTCAGGGGCTGTAACTGCTCCCCGCGTAGCCCGAGGAGGATCGCGTCCAGAGCCTTTCGAGCATCCTCCGCCTCTCTATCATTCGGCTCAACGTCATCGTAAGGGCGGCACTTTACGATCTTATAGGGGATTTGCTGCAACTCTTCGACGATCTCGTACCGATGATCCATTTCGATCTGCACAAGCAACCGTCCATCCGGAAGGGTTTCCAAGTTTTTCGCAAACCCTGCGGAGAAGACCCCATGAGACTCGTAAGTCTCATGGTTACTTTTCAACACAGTTTCGATGTCCGCGGAATCACTCACGCGCGAGGGGGAAAGAACACGTTTCGTATGCGACACTCCGATTCGGCGATTTTCCGCGATCGAATCTGAAATGAGCCTTCGGTAACGCGGCTCGAAAATGTGCAACGGGAGAATCGTAAAAGGCAAGTTCACTGATTCCGGGATGGGGAACAATGAGATCTCGTATTCCGTCATCAGAGGTCACTCTACTTTCTGTTTTTAATCGACCCGTCCGAGCGCTGAGTTCGACATTTAAATCGGTCCGGTTCGGATTTCTCATCGTCACGCATTTTATTTCTATTCTTCAATTGGCCGTGTTCAGCCACCCGCTTGCGCCATAAGCGGAACGAAGAAGGCTTTAGCTGCGAGCGCATAAAGAGCACCGTCTCATTCGGAGTCAGCTCAAATTGAAGTCGAATGTCTTCGAATGCCGTGCGATCCTCGAGCGCCATTCGAATGATGCGCGCGCGGTCATCCTCGCTAAAAGAATCCCATTTTTCTTTTCTTCTCGCTGAAATACCCAATTCGGATTGCTCCTTTTTGATGCTTCAAACCTAACAAAAATTATTTTTGATAGCACGGGGAGAAGCTGCCTTATCGATTATTCCCCTGCCGTTTATTACACTATGGATATTACACTGTGGAATAACGCCTAGCGACTGAGATCTGCAACTTGCTCTCCATACCTAAAAGGGGCGAATCGGTATGTTTTGGAAAAACAGAAGAGAAAGTGGAACATCGCCGACGAACGGGGGGAGGGCTGGGTGGAAAACCCCTCGGAGTGGGCGGTTAAGTAATTGGTGCGATTATCTAGGGAATCATGGGCGGCACCCCCCTCGACTACCTTCGCGAGAATGCGGGTGAAGTCACTTCTTCCACTCAGAAAAACGATCTACCGAACGATTCCAAAAATAGAACTTCATCCGATGATCAGAATAAATTCGTAGCAGTGGTACTGGGTGACACTGAAGACGTGTGAAATTCTGAATTCGCAAAGCACCAAAGCACCTACCGAGAGCCAAAGCTCATATTGTTCACGGGTGCGGTACGCTCGGCATGCGGAAGGGTCAGTTCATCGGTCGGACCTTTCTATTGCCCAGAGGACCAAAGGGTTTACCTCGACCTGGACTTTTTCAACCAACTTTCGAACCGACTCGGCGCCCGTGGAGACTTCGCAGCAGCCTATGTCATCGCTCACGAAGTCGGCCACCACGTGCAGAATCTGCTCGGAATTCAAACTAAATTTCAATCTTCCTTTGACCGGATGAGGCCAGAGGAACGAAACCGCGAAAGCAAAAGACGTGATCGAAGCGGGAGATATCGAGGAAGCGCTGAACGCCTTCCGCACGGGTTATGAAGGTGGAGAGCTTGCTAGCTGTCCGTAACCATCGGAACCCTGTATGCGATGAAAATTCAGACTGCTGACGCGTCGTTACTAAAAGGAAGATCGAGGATGAAACTCGTTCCCCGGCCTTTTGCACTCTCGACGTGAATCTCACCTCGGTGCGCTTCTACTACACCTTTCACAACGGTTAATCCGAGGCCCCAACCCCTCGTTCCGCTCGCTTCCGCGCTCTTCGAACGTCGATGCTGTTTGAACAGTATTTGGACTTCGTTTTCAGGGATGGGTACCCCTTCATTGTGCACGGAAAGAGACACTGCTTTGTCGCCTTTTTTAACCGAAACGGTTATTGGTGCGCCGTCCGCGCCGTACTTTACAGCATTTCCAATAAGGTTTTCTATTGCACGCCTCACGCCGTCGCATCCCCAAGTTCCCCAAACGGCTGCGGGGGAATTTACGATGAACCGCTGACCGTGAATGGAAGCCATTTCCAGGACGACGTCTCGCACTACCGAATCTAGGTCGCACTCAGAATACAGTAACGTCAGTGGTTCACCCGCTCGAACTCTACCGGCATCTAACAAGTCATGGATCATGGCTTCAAGACGGTTCAAGCTTCCCACGATCCGATCGGAGAGAGTCGCGTGCTTTTCAATCGAATCAGATTTCTTGATGAGCTGAGCATTCAATTTCGCGGCAGAAATTGGATTTTTCAAATCGTGAGTGAGGGTGTCGATGAACTTTTGCTGGATCTCAGCATGAACCTCTGAGAATTTCACGGCCGCATCATTCACAGCTTGCTCGATGGAATCTAAGATGATGTCCCTTTCTAACAATGACATTTGACCGTCAGTCTCGAGCACCTGGAAAATAACCTCACGTAGAATGTGATACTCCGAAATGAGCTCCGTTAGCTGATAAGTGGTATTATCAGCGCGATCGGCACCATGCAATTTTCCGATCCTCACTCCTTCCACGTCATGTGCGTTCACTGATTTTACGTCCATCTTCCTATTCGCAGCCAGCGCATCGCTTAGGTGCTCCAGGTAAACGGGTAGTGAATTTCTAAGAATTAATGAGCCGGACAGACACGCTGACGGAATTTCAGTAAGCGATCGCGCTTCCCAGAGAGAAAGAACCTTTTCTTTTTTGTCTTTCAGGCGCCCTGTACAGATTGCTTCCATCCGAAAAAAGTACAGTGATGATCTGCGGATAGCCATTTATTCAACCGAAGCTCATACAAGTCAGCCGCAGACGACTTGGAAGTGGTCCCAGAGCGTTGAACAAAGTCTTGGTTATCTTACCTAACGTGAGCCTCTAGCTGCGCTCAACATTCGGCGATTATAAAAAATGAAATAGATCCATCGTCCTTTGGGAGATTCCGCGCATTACGGTTCGAGCCCATTCGTAAGGGGTATTTTTTGAGAGGAGAAAGCTTGAAAATGGTGGACCCTAACGGGTTCGAACCGTTGACCTCTTCCATGCCATGGAAGCGCTCTACCAACTGAGCTAAGGGCCCCCTCGAGAAAAAACGCGAGTGATAAGAGCAGAAACTAACGGCACTCTCCCCTTCCCGCAACCAGAAAAAGAAGATTACTGCGACGGTGCACGTGCTTTTTTCGGCAACTGGACTTGAAAACGGGTTCCGGGGCCCACTTTACTCTCCACGGAGACTCCTCCCCCGTGACCTTCAGCGACGGACCGCGCGATCCTGAGGCCCCCCCCATGGCCAGAGCGAGTTGCCCGCTCGGCTTGCCAGAATTTGTCGAAAATAAATGGCAGATCTTTTTCATGAATCCCAGGGCCTTGGTCGATGATCGAAACTACTACGGACGCCGCCGCATCGATCGTTTGGATCGTGATGGCCGAGCATTCGGGAGAAAACTTTACCGCATTACCCAGAATGTTCGAAAGGACTTGCTCGATTCGAGAAGCATCACAATCGAGCATGAGAGAAGCATCGCCCTGACGAATGATCTGAATGAATTTTGCCTGCGCAAGCGTGAGCACCGAATCGACCGAATGCTGAATCAGATCAGAACGCGCGTGCGGAGCCATTTCAAATTTCAACTGCCCCGCAGCGAACCGAGACTGATCGAGTATCGTATGAATCAACTTAAACGCCCGTGAACAAAGACTCTCGATTCGGTCGACTTTCACCGAAACCGAAAAGATCGACTGGTTGTCGTCGAGCAATTGGAGCTGAGCATTCATGATTTCGGTCATGTCCGAGAGCATCCGAAGGTCTCGTTCCGACCACTCTCTCGGTTTCGAATCGATCGCACAGAAAGAGCCAATGATTTCACCATTGAGCATTTTTATCGGCATCCCCGCATAGGCAACCACGCCCAAATCAGAGATCGCCTGATTCCCCCGCATTTTTCAACTTTTACTCGCGTCTTTCACCACGAGTGGACTGCGGTCCTCAACGACGTGCTTACAAAACGAATGCTTGAGCGGGGTCTCGCTCTTCGAACTCCACGGTCCTGGCAAACCTTGCGCACTTTTAAAAAATTGTCGATCTCCATCGACTAAACTCACCAGCGCAACCGGAACGTTCAGGAGTTCCGTAGTCATTTTAGTCAGCTTATCGTAAATCGCTTCCGCTGGTGAATCGAGGAGCCCCGTAGAACGCAGAGTGGATAAACGCCTCTTATCGGAAATGTATTTCACTTAAAAACAGCACACTCGGCCCCCCCGACTCAATCGACCAAATCAGTCTAGAAGTCGGGCGTGTGCAGCACCACTTTTGAACCCGCGAGGCGTTCATGGAATCGTTTCCCACTCGAATGGTCCGACGCGTGCTCTGTCCCCACAGCCTCCGGCCATCGACCACACATCGCTTGGTCCAGAAGCGCATTCAAGCGAAGAATTTGCGCCCCATCTTTCGACACCTTTTCCGCAAAGCGCGCAGAGGTGTATTCCTTTTTCCGGTAGGATTTCCAAACGAACGCGGCTTGAAGCTTTAACCAACCCAAATACGGGTGGGAGGGATCGAACCCTCGTGGAGGCCGGGTAGCCGTTCGCTCATCCGAGAATCCATTCGGAAACGATTTCTTAAACTCTGGATCGGAAAAAAGTTTTTCAAATGGTAAGGCATTCTTTGAAATCGCCTCTCTGATAGATTTTAACTGACGAGAAGAAGGAATGTAGAGGCCACCCGCGAGCAGTACCTCATCCCCTTCTCTATCTTCTGAATCGATCATGAAATAAAGACTCGGATTGTGATCGAAACGAGAAGTTGCTGGACGCGTGATCGTAAAGGATACGTGGCTCTTAAATACTGAACCGTATTCACTGGCCCGAGCGGAGGAGCGTTTTATCCGACCAAGTCCCTTCAGCGGAAAATGGTATCCCGGAGCAATCGGGCGAAGGGCCACCGCCATTTTTCCCGCCAAATCTTGCAAAGGCAATCGAACGAAAGATTCAAACCCTTCTTTATTCTTCACTAGCCATTCTGGATTTTTTTGTCGGCCAGCTTTTTTTAAAAAACTGAGAGTTTCTTCAGAAAACCAGTGAATTGCGCTCATGCCCCTTCCTAACCGAAAATGAGAACGGATTCAGCGCTATAAGAGCAAATTTCTTAAAAAGTCACCTTGAGCGCAAATACCGGCTGAGACGTAGGGACTAAAATGAAATCAACCGAATTTCCGGCCACCCGCAGCAGAAATTTCTCTTCCTCCGTCTCCGTAAAAGCGTAATGAATGGCCGCGAGGACGTTAATCCCACCGAGAAAAAAGAGAGCGCTTTTCAATTCACGGCTTGAGGTGGTGAACCCGTTCATGAGGTTTAACCCAGCCGTGAGCGAATGCGTGATCACGCGGATGCGGCGACCGGCTCGGGCGCGCTGGGCGTTCTCCTCCATGAAACGCCAAGAAAGATCGTCACGCTGCTTTTGGGTCTGCGGTGTTTGAGAGAATTTTCACAAAGCGCGATTGATCATCCCGGACCGTCGCTAAATAAGATCCGTACCCCACGGACACTACACCCAAAATTTCCCCCAAGCTGTAGATGGAGCGAGCAAAAATATCCTCAGTAAGAAAATACGCAGGGATGGAGATCGCTACCGCCGCACCTCCACTGATGATGTAAGCCCAACCCTTTAAGGCATTGGTAGATTCAATTTCTTTCGCCTGACCGCGAAGTAAGGCGAATGCACCGGCTTTCGGAAAAACAGACGTTTCGGTACTCGCGGGTTTGAAAAGTGAACTCTACGGATGGGTCGCTTGAGTTCCCTGGGGGATCGAATGCCCAAGCAAGGAAAGCATTCCAAAAAAACTTTAGAAACGAACGCTGACTTCAGTCGCAACACGAGTCTCCTGCTTTCCGTTATCCAAATCGTTCCGCCCAATCTCGTAAACGACGCCGGCTTGAATAAACGACAATAAAAAAGAAAGTCCTGCCGTCATGGAATCCGAATTCGCTCCGGCCATCACTTCGATGAGTCCGAGCTAATAGGAAACGCCGAGTCTCAGTCGATCCTGAATGCGCGATGCCTCAATTAAATCAACGAAGTCTACACCCACTTGAAGGGTTCCAATTGCAACCGGAGGACTCACTCCGATCCCCCCACCGACATCAAAATAATCGGGATACTCAAACGCCGAACTGGACGAATATCCTAGATTCTTTGCGGTCAAACTCATCCGGAGGTGCCATGGATCCCCCGCCGGCACCCAAGCAATCGATGGATCGACCAGGACGGTATTTTGTTTCCGAACCGGCAAGTAATCGACCGACTCTTTCGTCGCCACATCGATCAACGAGAACGTTCCGTGAACATATTTTCTCTCGAGGATTCGAAGTTTCAATCCGACCGATACGTCGCGGCAACCGTGGAATAGTCCGACCACGGAGCTTTCCGTGGAAAATTCGAAAGCATGTTCAATCGCCGCATGCACCGCGATGACGGGATTATCTGGATTATCTGGATTATGAACCTCCGATGCATAGGGCACTCGGTAGGGTAAAAAACTTGCTTGAAAAAATTGGGTTGAGAAAATCAAACTCGGATTTTTTTCCACTGCCGTCGCATTTTCGCTCTGAAGGAGAGATTGGAGGTATTCTTTCGTGAGGGCTTATTCACTGACTGCTCGGCGTTACTGAGAGAAGCGTAGCCGTTTCCTAGAAACACCCGCGCCAGCAGTAAAGACTCACGGTTTTCGGCAAGAAACGCCGGATTGCAGGTCGTGCCATCGGGCATTTGGCTCCGAGAATAACAAAGTTCTCCGAGACCCCACGAGCCGAGGGTTAATTCCCGAGTGTGGAATCGCGCGGGTACGAAGCTAAATGCCGTATTGTCACCCGCTTGCGAGAGCAGAGGAAATGCGAGTGAGATGAACAACCGAATGAGAGGAAGGCGCTGAGCCCTGGAAAGTGCACTCAATCAGGAATGATCGGACAACCCAACGCCTTTCGCAATCGGGATTCTCCCTCAAACACCAATTGGCTATTTTCGAGCGCGAGTGCTCCTTCCGTCAAGTTCGTGGCATCCAGAACTTTCGTGATCGCGCCATCTGCTTTCACTAATTTTTTTGCGCCGAGTTTGATCGCGAGCACGACGTCTGCACGCATGGGTTTTGAATTTACTTCATCCCGAAGCGACTTTCGAAAAAGGATGTCTTGGAACGCTTCCTGAATTTTATAAATGTCGATGCCCGCTAAACCCACATAAGCACTCGCGAGCAACTGATGCGCATCACTCGGATCAGAAGTATTCCGGGCGAGCGAATCCTCGAGAACGACCACGGCTTTCGCATTTTCGCCCTGATCCATCAGGCGATAGGCCTCTTGGACGGGCGTCATCTGACGAACCCCGTGCGCTCCGCATGCTTGCAGAAGGAGTGTGCCAAGCCACAGCGCTCGGCACACTTCTCCATTCTTACCACCACCCATGGTTACCCCGATCTTCATTGGATTCGATTAGCCACTCAATTCGTTTTAGAGGCTGGAGTTCCGTGTAAACTTTACTTTCAATTTTTCGCCCGGATTTTGATCGACGGTGAAGTCCGCGAAATGAGTTCCGTCCGCTTTGTAGGCGCCGAGGCTTAGTTTAAACTCCTCGCCTTCTGGGAATTTCACATACCAAATTCCATAGCCATTCGCCGCGTTTCCGAATTTGAGCGTCGCTTTCGAAACTTGAGGTTCGAAAGGCGCGCAGGCTAATGCATATCGCTTCGTCCCGGTATCGATTTGAAGATCACAGTTTTGGTGGAGCTTGACGACTCCGGATTCAGAGACGGATTTCGCAGAGATACCAACTTGGGTTTGGTCACAACCGAGGTCGCTCGATGAAAGTCGCTCGAAGGGCCAAGCGACTTGTTTCTCTACAACCCATGAACCATCGGCTTGTTCGGTCGCGATGCCTTTGGTCAGGTTTGTCAGTGCGAAACGGAGCTCTCTCACCTTAACGGTTTCCGATAAACGCTGTTCCATCGACTTTGCCGCAGCTTCAGAATCCATCGAGATCGTCGAACGCTGCTCGAGAGGCCCCCCCACAGCCCGTTAAGAATCCAATGAGACTGAGATGGACCGAAAAATCGAACGATTCATAAATTCCACGCTAAAAGTGAGCCGCAGTTTGGCATGAAGAGATCTTTAATTTATCGCGTTATAGTCTTTATGTCTATATGCGTTAAATAAAATAAGTCTCCACTTTTCAGGAGGTTATCTATTTTAAACCATTTTATCCGGTCGAATGGGAAGGTTCCGCACCCGTTTGCCCGTTGCGTGGAAGACGGCGTTCGCAACTGCGGCCGCGGTGCCCACAATCCCGATTTCCCCGAGCCCCTTCACTCCGAGTTCATTCACGATCGAGTCGGCTTCGGGCACGAAAATCACATCGATCTCGGGAACGTCGCGGTTCACCGGGATGTGGTACTCAGCAAAACTGTGATTCAAAATTCGGCCAAGCCTATGGTCCGTGACGGTCTCTTCAAAAAGGGCCTGACTCATTCCCCACACCACCCCGCCGAGAATCTGACTTCGAGCCGTTTTTGGATTCAGGATCTTCCCCGCCGCTACGGCAACCACCACTCGAGACACTTCGATCATGCCGAAATCCGCGTCTACTTTCACTTCGGCAAAAACCGCCGAGTGCGTATTTCTCGCATGAGGAAGTTCCTTCAAGTAGTTCGGTGCAGAAGTGCCTTCTGCTTTTACTGAATCGACACGCGAACTTTTCAACACATCATTGAGTGAAACAGAACGCGAAGGATCTTTTTTCAAAAGCATCTCGCCGCCTTCGAACAAAACATCGCTTAGCTCTGCGTCGCTGAATGGAGAGTCCGGTAGCTTTTTTGCCAGCTTGAAAATTTTCTCTCTCACTGCGAAGCAAGCCGCCTGAGTTGCAGACCCCATCGATCCCGCTGTCCATGAGCCTCCTTGGAGGGGTGCAGGAGTAAAATCGGTGTCTCCGATCGAAGTGGTCACGTTTTCTAGATTCAATCCGAGAGTCTCCGCGGCAATTTGAGTGAGAATCGTGTAAGTTCCGGTTCCGATATCGGTCACGCCACTTGTGATTTTTAATTCTCCCTTGGATGTGAACTCCGCACTCGCGGTGGACTTCATGTGGAGGGCGTCCCACACGCCGGTGGCCACTCCCTGACCGATCCATTTCTTCCCTTCCCGCAATGACCGAGGTTTTAGCGCTCGCTTCGACCAACCGAACTTCGCTGCTCCTTGCTCGTAGCAAGCTCGAAGCTCTTTGCTTGAAAAAGATCGACCGAAATAGTTTTGGTCCTTTTCGGTGTAGTTCGCTAAGCGTAGCTCCAGCGGATCCATGCCGATTTCATAGGAAAGTTCGTCCATCGCAGACTCCAGGGCGAAAAGTCCAGAAGTCGCTCCGGGTGCTCGCATGTCAAGCGGGGTAAAAATGTCGGCTTTCACCAATTCGTGTTTCACTTCCACATTTTCACATTTGTAAAGCATTCCCGACCAGCTCACGACATTCTCCATGTAGTCTTCAAGCTGCGAAGTTTCCGCAGTGACGGAGTGCCCGACTGAGTGAAGCACCCCGTCCTCTCCAGCCGAAAGCTTCACCGTCTGCACCGACGCCGGTCGGTGACCGAATGAAAACATCTGCTGACGCGTCAGCACGACGCGGACTGAACGCTGAAGTTTCTTCGCGGCCATCACGGCGAGGTAAAGTTGGTACTGAGGGCGCAGTCCCGACCCGAAAGCTCCGCCGACAAACGGCGCCCTGACTCGAACTTTTTTTGGCGACAGTCCGAAAACCTGGCAGACGTAGGCTTGGCTGTTCGCGGTGCCTTGGGTCTTATCGTAGATCGTGTACGTATCGTCACCCTCATAGACGACTGTGGTCGCGTGCATCTCCATCGGATTATGGTGCTGGGTGGGCGAATCATACTCTGCGGAAATCTTATGCGGCGCCTGACTGAAAGCTTCATCGGCATCGCCTCTCGATTTTGGTTTTTCAAATCCTGGCTTCGTTTCTTTCGGAGCGTAAGCCTCCTCTAAGCGCGAATGAAAATCGGTCTCGTATTCTTCGAGCTCATAAGTGATGACGACTAATTTAGCGGCGTACCTCGCAGCTTCAAAAGTCTCCGCAATGACTAGCGCTACGGGTTGGCCGCTGTAATAGACTTCCGAATCATAAAGCGCTCGAAAATGATCGCCGGGAGGAGAATCTTGGTCTCCAAACTTACGATTCCAGAAAGACACTTTCGGGCGATTCTCATGGGTGATGACCTCGATCACGCCGTCGCAGGCTAAGGCCGATCTCGAATCAATTTTCAAGATTTTGCCCTTCGTCACGTCGGACGAAACCACTACCCCGTAAACCAGCCCATCTGACTTAAACTCCGCCGCGTAGCGAGCGGCGCCCGTCACTTTCGCGTAACCATCGACGCGACTCACAGGTTTTCCAATCCACGTTTGAGATTCCTTCATTTGAGACTCGCTTCTTCCAATGCTCGCACGAGCGTGCGCTTGCCGAGCTCGATTTTGAAATTATTGTGACCGAGGCCACGCGCAGATTTGAAAAAGGCTTCGGAAAAATCACGAAAAACTCTAATTTCAGGACGCTTTCCGATGAGTAATTTTTCGGCTCTAGAATCACGCCAAGGTTTATGGGCGACGCCGCCCATCGCGATCGACGCCGATTGGATTTTCCCAGCTTCGAGATTCATCCCCACCGCCGCAGAGATCAGAGCGAATGCGTAAGAAGAACGGTCCCGAACTTTCGCATAGTGGTAGTGGTGGTTTAACGGCGACGGAGGCAATTCGATTGCGATGATGAGCTCATCTCGAGAGAGCGTGTTGTCGCGAGTCGGGTCATTTCCGGGAAGACGATGGAAATCTGCGATGCGAATCACTCGTGGCCCATTCGGACCCAGCACGTGGATTTCTGCATTCAGCGTCGCAAGTGCCACGCACATATCGGACGGATGGACGGCGATGCAAGCGTCACTCGCGCCAAAGAGAGCATGAATGCGGTTATTCCCTGCTATCGCATCGCAGCCGCTTCCGTTTTCACGTTTGTTACAGGCAGTCGCCAAATCATAAAAATAATAACAGCGTGTTCGTTGAAGGAGGTTTCCCCCGCAAGTCGCCATATTTCGCAGCTGGGGCGAGGCCCCGGCAAGAATCGCGTCTCGTAATAACGGAAATCTCTCCTCTACCAAGCCCGAATAAGCAGCGTCCGAATTCGTCACGGAGGCACCGATTCGAATTCTTCCGCCGGGCAATTCGAGCACTTCGTTCATTCCGACATGATTCACGTCGAGTAGGAAGTCTGAACTTTCTACTCCTTCCTTCATCAGATCGATGAGGTTTGTTCCTCCGCCGATGAATTTTGCCCGCGAGTTTTTTCCCATGCGGAGAATGGCTTCGGAAGAACTTGAAGAACGTTCGAACTGAAAGGGATTCACGGGGACACCTTTTTTTCCTGAAGGACCTGTTTCACAGCGGCCAAAATATTTGGATACGCCCCGCAACGGCAAAGATTCCCACTCATTTCCTCGCGAATCTCATCGTCTGTTTTTGCATGCCCTTCGCTTAGCAATCCCACCGCCGAACAAATTTGGCCGGGGGTGCAATAGCCGCATTGGAACGCGTCCTGATCGATAAATGCTTTCTGGATCGGATGCAGAATCCCCTCGCGCTCCAAGCCTTCGATGGTCGTCACTTCTGCACCGTCTTTCATCACGGCGAGAGTGAGGCACGAATTTACTCGCTTCCCATCGATTAATACCGTGCAGGCGCCGCACTGGCCGTGATCACATCCCTTTTTTGTTCCAGTGAGTTCAAATTTCTCTCGGAGTAAATCCAGAAGGGTCGTCCAGGGCTCGACATCGCAGGTAAATTTTCTGCCGTTTACCTGAATCGTAACGGGCACCGATTTAAACGTTTGATTCGATCCACGGCCACCTGATGCCTCGATCTTATTTTTTTGCATGAGCCAGTCCTTTAGAGTCCAATTTCGCCACGAGTTACCCCTGAATTCCTGTTTTCTTAAAGCTTTGCAAGAGGTGGAGCACTCGGAGTGTCCCGAAATGATTTAATAATTCGGAAAGTTGCAAAATAGGTGTGCGGCGCGCTATGAAGCGACATGCGGATTTTCAGGTCGCCATCCACCCTCATCCTTCTTTGCTTGTTCTCTCTTTTTCCCTTTAGGAAGAGTGTCGCAGCACAGCTATCGATCGTAAATCAAACATCGGAAAAAAAAGATTTCACTTTCCTCTTAGCTAAAAGCAAAGAAGCCACTAGAGCTTTCGAATCCGCTTTTGGAAACGTGAATGCAGAGGTCACGATCGAATACGGAGGTAAAGATTGCTTGAGAACCGGATATGATTTCAGGAAGCAGACGGTTCATTTCTGTCCGGCGAATAACGTCGTAGATTCGGGAACGGCATCGGCCGACGTGATTCATCATGAGTTATTTCACGCTTTATTGTGTTCGAAGAATCCTGAACTCTGTACCCCGGAGATTCTGAAATCGCTCGATGTGACTGCGGTGCACGAAGGCTTGGCCGATCACTTCGCTTACACTCTCACTCCGGACGAAAACTTTGGAGAAGGCTATCTGAAAGACGCCCTCTTTCTGCGGAAGTACCTCAGTCCAGGATGCTACACACTCCAAGCCGGGGCCCATGACCGCGGATCCGCTCTCACATCCCAACTGGTTAAAAATCAAACTCCTCTGTCAGAAATTGCGGAACTCGCCGCCGATCCGAATAGGATTTTTCACGTGATGAACCTCGTTCGTTTGGGCACTGGACACGCAAAGCTCGAATCCGAGTTTTCCTGTTTTTTAGCTGGAGATTCTGCTCCGCAAATCAACACGGACGTCAAAAACTATCCAAACTCCAGACTGAATCGATACACTCTTCTTGCGTCGCTCCCCCTCGAGCTTCGCTTTGTTCCGAACGAGGCGATGAAATCGCTCTATCCTGACTTTTCGGTCGAATGGGCCGAACGTTCTCCCGAAAAATTAAAAACTCTCAACCTCACCCATTCAACTTTGTCACCGATGACGTTTCTCATTCGCTTTATTTTTCCTGAGTCCGAAAAGTTCGCGGAAAAAATTATCGTAAAATTCCTATCCGCGGGAGAAGTCATCGGAAGCCGTGCCTTCTATTTCGTCGGCAGGGCAGATGACCCAAGCACCGCTCCCCCATTCGGCAAATAAACGTACGTATATGGAGCGTTCCAATTTTGGAACGGTTTGTTCCAAATGCTATTTACTATTATGCTGCACCATGCGAAATCCGTCGCATGTTGAAAGAAACAAATCCCACTGCTCGTTATTTATCCGAGCAACTGAGAATACGAACCGAGAAGAATGCGCGCTACTCCCTCCGCGCTTTCGCTCAGAATCTCGGAATTTCTCCGGGAGAACTCTCAGAAGTCCTAAACGGGAAACGAAAGCTAACCTTTAAGAATGGCCTAAAGATTTCGACCGCGCTCGGCCACTCGCCGGTCGAGGCAGAGAATTTCTTAGGACTCATTAAACGGGAATGGGCCGCACGTGCTGGACTCGTGCTCGCGGAAGAAATTCAGCCTGCGGAACTCGAGCGCCGCATTCTGACCGAGGACGTCTTCCACCTCGTTTCGGATTGGACCTGTTTTGCGATTGTGAATCTGACGGAAACGAAAGGGTTTCGGTTCGACCACGCCTTCATCGCTCGGAGACTCGGGATTACCGTCACTGAAGCAAAACTTGCGCTTGATCGGCTGATCCGCATCGGTTTGGTCGAAGTAACCGGTAAAAAATATTCGGTCTCGCGAGACTTCATTCTCGCTCCGGAAGGCGTGCCGTCGGCCGCAGTCCGAAAATTTCACACCCAGATTCTAGAAAAAGCGGGAGAGGCGCTCGTGAGCCAGTCCATTCATGAACGCGACATCGCGGGAATTACCTTCGCGATCGACCCGTCAGACATCCCAGGAGTGCAGAAGGAAATTCACACCTTTATCGATCGCTTAGCAACTCGCCTTGCGAAGGCACCCCAGCAGAAAAAAACCGAAGTTTACCATTTTGAAACTGCCCTTTTTCGACTCACTTCTCCGAACACTAAAAAACCAACTACCGCCAAGAAAGATCCCCGGTCATGAAAACCCAGAATTTCCTCCCACTGCTCTCTGCCTCCCTCTTCGTTTTAATATCGAGTTGCTTTGCCGCCCCGACGCGTGCTCACGCACGCGTAACGAAAGTCGGAAACGGTGATGAAGGAAGCGATCTCGAAGGAGCGACTTTACTCGAGCGCGGACCGATCGTCGCCGCCCGCTCCGAAGCCTTAAAGCTCGCACTGTCATTGAATGTCGGAGGGATTGCGGGGCTGGGATCCTTAACGAGCGAACTCGAAAACTCGAAACTCTACCTCACAAAAAAGAATTCGACCGCAATCGATACCGCCGACCAAGGTTCCTTTCATGCCGACATGCAAGGCTTAGTTTACGCAAGAACCTTTGCCGAGCCGAGTGCCGCGACACGGTTCTTTCCGGTCGCAGAAACGCTGAGTGGCCACCAACTCGTTGCCCTCCATCTCCACGAGGCTCTGCATCGCTCCCTTCCAGCAAGCGTGAGAGAAGACGAAGAAGTCGTCTCATTGCTGACTCTCGCGATGAGTGCGCCTGGGGCGACCTTCGATTCCGTCGAACGGGCAGCAAAAAAAGTGATCCCTCGAGAAAAGTCGGAAGAAGTCGGGACCTCGGATGGAGCCGGAAGGTACCCCATTCCCGAGGATGCACGAGTGAGGCAACCGTCTGAATTCAGTTACTCCTATCGCCATTACCGCCAACCCACCCGCGCTTCTCTCTTTCCGGTGGAGAGCATGCACGTTCTCCGCTCCGACCTTTATCCTTTCGGAAGCGACACCAGTCCGATTGGGATCGGCATCGAAGCCGGCCTGATCCAGCGAACGACGGGAAGCCTCATGGGCCCCCTTTCCCTCTCTGCACGCGGTCGAGTTTGGTCCTCTCGGGGGTTTGACGTGGGGATTTGGGGAGTGGCGTCTTTAAATACCCTTTCCGCCGAAGAACTGAAAAATTCGCAGTACGGACGCGATGCTTACACCATCGGACTCTCGATGAAAAAAGACCTCGCGAAATTCTCCATCGAAAATTTTCTGAGCTACACCGCTTCGGGAAGCTCGCAGCAAAAAATCGGAGCCGTCAACTACGCTTATGATTACGGAAGCGTCGTTACCGTGAGTCTCCATCCTGCCGCTTTGGTCGGTCCGTTCCGAGTCGGAGGGTTTGCCGAATTAAACCTCGGTGACCACTACCGAGTAAACGGAGGAGCCTTCACGTACGATCCAGGTCGTTACCGCATCGTTTCCGGAGGTCCGGAAATTCAATTCGTCACCAAAGATTTTTCCCTCGGGCTCTCCGCCAGATTTCTGATCGACGCGACTCGTGATGCGAGCTTCGACTCGCTCGGAGATTTGATGGGGCCGGGACTTGCCCAAGGAAATGTGGCCTTTACCGGAAGCATCTTTTTCTAAAAGCTTTCTTTTTTAAAAACTGATTTCGCAACCAAGTTTAACTAAAAAATCTGACCCGATTGGAAAAGAAAACATGAGCAATCCATTCACTCCCAAAATGAAACGCACATCTTCCGCACTCATTGCCGCATTCAGCAGCTTAAGCCTCAGCCTCATTCTGAGCGGCTGTGGCCTAGGCCTCACGAATGGTTTTCTAACCGCAGAGCCGCAGACCTATTCGCTGAATGGAGTGAAGTGGATTTCGGCGTCCGTCACTGATGGGAGCGATCCCCAGACGATGACCCAATCTGACTATTCGATTTCATCCAGTGATCGGCTTCTTCTCCGTTTCGAAGAGCTCGGTGAAAAAACTGATCAAATCTCCCTCACGTCCGGACGGAAGATCGAACTTCTGATGAGTCTTACCGAAGCAGAAGATGGAAAAAACGCAGTGGCACATTTGAAAGTTTGCCCACTCACTAAAAATTGGATGATGCTTGCGACCTGGAGCTCGGCCTATCCGATGGGTTCATCCGGTGATTGGTCTAAAGACGGTGGCGACTTCACCGAATCCGAATGTGTCCGGCCCCCGGCTCTGGCCGCAGCCACGGATCAGCCCATCCTGCTTCATTTCGACATCACCCGTTCGTTTACGAGTAACGTAAAAGGCAGAGGAGAAAATTTCGGATTCGTACTGACTTCCGATCAGCCCGTCGCCATCCACGTGCTCGGAGATCTCAATCCGTCCCACTCACCGCGAATCAGTTGGACGAGATCACCTTTCTAAAAGAGTCGATGAAACCTCAGCCTCGGGCTGATCGAGCGAATCCAAAGCCGCGCGGATCACGGCCATTTCATCGATAAATCGCGCTTCGTGCTTTTTCCGTTCATCCGGGTCAGTGATTCTCAAAAGCGCTGCAGGATGAGTCGTGATGAAAGTGTTCGCCGAGTGGACGGTGGGAAAAAACCTTCCCCGCATTTCTTCGAGACGAACTGATTTTCCAATGATGGACTGCGCGGCGGTAGCGCCAAGCAAGACGAGGACGCGCGGCTTAATCAGTTCAAGTTCGGCGCGAAGCCAGGGCTGGCAAGCGGTCACCTCAGAAGAAATGGGTTTTTGATGCAGTCTGATCTTGCCCTGACGAATCCATTTGAAATGTTTCACAGCGTTCGTAACGTAAGTCACATTTCGGTCGATGCCGACCGTCTGGAGCACTTCATTCAGAAGTTCGCCCGCGGGGCCGATAAAAGGACGCCCTGCTCGATCTTCCGAGTCTCCCGGTTGTTCACCCACAAATACTATTTTCGCCCGCTCATTCCCTTCGCCAAACACCGTCTGCGTGGCCCCTTCGCAAATGCCACAAGCCCGGCAGTCCTTTGCTGACTCTCGCAACGTGGACAGTGTGAAATCTTGTTCGGGCAATTTCGGAAACCACTCTTTCGCGGACCGCGCTTGAGACTCGAAAAATTCATCGAGGCGCCTAGTCGAATCTCGCAGTAAATCTCGAATCACGGCCGTCTCGGGCATCGTGTCCCAGTAACGAACGGCCATTTCTTTCTTCATCATACGAAGTTTGATGCGTGCCGGATTAAACGTGGAAGCGTAGTAGGTCTTCCACACTTCTTCGATTGCGTCCTCGGTCGGAGCTTCGCTTCGCGGACATCCGGGCAGGTACTCAAGCGACTTTCCATCCCAGCGGACGGAGAGTTCATCGGTTAGAATCGTCCACCGCATCGCTGCGAATCGCCTCGCAAAAAAAGGAGCAACCAACGGCACAATCGAATGATCGGGTCGATGCCACGCGATAAAGTGCGGACCTTCTGCCTCGGCCACTTCACGAAATCGCACAAAAGCCTTCATTTTATGCATGTCTTTTCGAACCTGTCGGACGAGCGAGTCGAGCTCTGCCACATCCGGGTCGATCGAGATCTTCAGCAGGTGCGGATCCTCATGGGCGAGGCGCCAGAGAATCCGGTAAAGGAGCGCCCAGCGGCTGGGAGAGCGATGAGAACTGGCATATTCCGCTAAACCTAAAAACTCCTTAGGCACTCGGTGCTCTATTTTTTTAGGGTTTGGCGTGGACGAGAAGTCGCCGCCTAAAAGGAAAAGACCCGGCTGTGCATCGGCAATCGATTCCGTCCGATTTGAAAAAAGGCCTGGAAGCTCCGATTGATCGTCAGTTTCCTCCTTCCAAAAAATAGAATCGGGAGGAATATTTTCGTTCAGCAAACCGCGCGCTTTCAAACGCCAGTCTGAGAACTTTTTCTCAATGACCACTTCCCGCACTTAGCCCTCTCCCGTCCGAGCGAGGGTCGCTGACTGGAAAAGATCCAGCTGCTCAGCCGGAGGCGAGAGGAGATCTCTTAAGGACGTCGAATCGAGTGCGCGGATAGAAGGATTCCCCCCCTGCGCCTGGATGAAATACTTCATGCGGTGGAGAGGCACGTGCATTTTTCCGAGGTCCTCTAATCGCAGCGCCCGAAAACGCCGCATTTCCAATATTTTCTCCACACTTTTCAAGCCCAAGCCAGGGATCCGGAGGAGGTGGGATTTCGGCGCGCGGTTCACGTCGACTGGAAAAAATTGGCGATTCCGAATCGCCCAAGAAAGCTTCGGATCTAAGTTTAAATCGAGGTTTCCGGATTCGGGAGTGGTGAGTTCGCTTTCTTTGAAACCATAAAACCGAAGCAGCCAATCGGCTTGATAGAGCCGATGTTCTCTGATGAGCGGAGGACTTTTCAGCGGCAATATCGGTGCGCCGTGGGGGATCGGGCTGAACGCGCTGTAATACACCCGCTTCAGGGAATAGCCTTTGTAGAGTTGCGACGCTTTTTTCAGAATATCCGCATCCGTGCTCGCGGTTGCGCCGACGATCATCTGCGTGCTTTGCCCACCGGGGGCAAATTTCGGCGTGGATTTGAACCGAGGCGCGTGTTCTTTCGTCTCTAAAATTTTTTCACGAATCTCACCCATCGACTTTTCGACGTCGACTTGCTTTTTCGCTGGCGCAAGGAGATCGAGGTCTGACTGGAGCGGAAGTTCGATGTTCGCGCTCAGTCGATCGGCGTAGAGCCCCGCTTTCTCCAGAAGTTCTCTCGAACACCCTGCCACCGCTTTGAGATGGATGTACCCACCGAAACGTTGCTCGACTCGAAGCTTGCGCGCGACGTCCACCATCTCCTCCATGGTTTGGTCGGAACTTCGAATCACGCCTGAACTTAAAAAAAGTCCTTCGATGTAATTTCGTCGGTAGAAATCCATGGTGAGCGCGACAATTTCATCGACGGTAAACTTCGCGCGTTTCACCGCGCTCGAAACGCGGTTCACGCAATAACTGCAATCGTAGATGCAGTGATTGGTGAGGAGAATTTTTAGAAGGGAAACACAGCGGCCGTCGGGCGTATAACTGTGGCAAATGCCCATGCCCTCAGAATTTCCGATGCCCCCGGGGGCAGTCTTCCGCTTCACTCCGCTACTTGCACACGAAGCATCGTATTTCGCAGCGTCGGCTAAAATGGCGAGGCGAGCTTTCAAATCCATAGGACACCCTACCAGATGCGTAGGTTATGCGTAAGTTAAAAATCACTTAAAAGGCGTCAAAATACGGCCACTTACTGCTCACGCCTTGAAATGATAACATCAGATGACTTTTAAGTTCAAACGTTATTAAACTCTGGAAACACCCATGAGCATTCGAAAGTCCGTCCTCGGCCGCACTCTCAGCATCGCCTCCATGACCGGGGGAATGCTGAAACAAGAAGCAAAGCGCCTGATTGGGAATGTGCAGCCCCACCTGGTTCGCTTGGAGCAGGCTCGAATCCTCGTAGAAGAACTGGGCCGTCTGAAGGGGGCTGCGATGAAGCTAGGTCAAATCCTCGCCCTCGAGGCGCGGGATTTTCTACCGCCTGAAGTGGTCGCCATTTTAGAGAAACTCCAGAACCAATCGACGTTCATGGACGCGGACGAAGTTCGTAAAATCCTGGGTCGAGAACTCGGTCCTTTATTTGGAACGGATTCCGCAAAATTAAAAGCCCTGAGTGAAAAACCAATCGCCGCCGCGAGTATCGGGCAGGTTCACCGCGCAGAATTCGAAGGCGCCCCGGTAGCCGTAAAGATCCAGTACCCCGGGATTCAAGACACGATCGATTCGGATTTGAAAATATTCCGAAGCCTGGTCGAGCGCCTAACTCCCCTTTTGGTTGGGCATAAGACCGATTACAGCGGCCTCTTTGAGGAGATGCGCGAAGTATTCATAAACGAAACGAGTTATCTTTTCGAAGCCGAAATGACCGAAAAAGTTCGAGGCTTAGTCCACGATCTTCCGAATGTTCGTGTCCCACGCGTGTACACGGAGGTGTCTACGGACTTCGTCCTGGTGACGAGTTTTGAATCTGGGATGACACTGTCTGAAGCTCTTCGCAGTGGGCGCTTAACACCCGAGCTCCGGATCCATTACGCGGATCTCTTTCTCCGAGTCTACATGATGGAGCTTTGCGAGTGGGGTCTCGTTCAGACCGATCCGAATCTCGGAAACTTTCTCCTCGACCTAGAATCACGCGAACTTGTCTTACTCGATTTCGGTGCCGTACGAACCTACTCACCGGAGTTCCGAAACCAGTATTCTCGGCTCATCATCGCAGCAGTGGAGAGGCGAAAAGCGGATTGCCTCGCTATGGCTGCGGCATTGGGCGTTTTGGACTCGCGGGAGTCTGAATCGACCAAAGATACTTTTTATCACCTCATCGATGAAAGCATCGAACCCTTCCGAGCCGAAAGTTTTGATTTTTCAAAAAGTCATTATGCAGAAAAACTCAGGGATAAAGGGGCCGAGTTTATCAAGAGCGTTCGCTTTACCCCGCCTCCGAAAGATCTGGTTTTTCTTCACCGAAAACTTGGAGGAATTTTCCAAATTTTGCGTCGCTTAGAAGTGTCGCTCGATCTTCGTCCCTACTTGCAACCCCATCGCCGCGCAGCGGCCGAGCAGCCAGCAAAGGAAATACGGTAAATGGTAAAATATCCGCTCACTTTTTCAGTAAACTCTGAGGTCACTCCTGGAATCGCCTCTAGCTGGAGCACATCCGTTCCGACGCTCACCACTCCCCTCACGGTTGCGGTTCCGCCTGAGTTCGAAGGTCCAGGAGGCGGATACTCGCCTGAGGATTTCTACGCGATCGCTCTTCTGAATTGTTTCGCTGCCACTTTTAAGGTGATCGCTGATCGCTCGAAATTGAGTTACGAAAGCCTCTCCCTCTCAGGAACGCTGACGGTTGACCGAGGAGCCGGCGGAGCTCCTGTGATGAAAGCGTTTCTGCTCGATGGAAAATTGAAAGGTACGGGCGACCGCGACCGTGCCCTTCGACTCCTCGAAAAGACGTCTCAGTCTTGCCTCATTCTAAATTCAGTCAGTACGGAAAAAACCTTTCAGTTTGATGTGACCGAATGAATCGATCCGCCACCGCGATTATTTCCGCGGCTCATCTATCGGAAGTCCAAGCGATCGCGATCTATGAAGCGGAAGTCTTCTTCATTCGAAAGCCAGAACGACGAGCTCTTCTAAAATCGATCCTCCAGGAAGAAAAAGATCATGATGCCGGCCTCTCTGAATGGGCTCAGCATTCAGCAGTGAGCTTAAAAATGAATCGTGCGCTCGGCCTGACTTTAGGGACCGCACTCTCCCTCTTGCCGTGGAAGATTCTCTGCCACGTTCAAGCTTGGGCCGAAGATCAAGCCGCCGACATCTACGCAAATGCCCTCAGGGAACTCAGTGCTCAAACGGAAGCGGTTGACCCTTCGATAACTGAGGCGCTCACTCACGCGGAAATGCAGGAACGGGAACATGCGCAGCGCTTTCGATCGCTCACTCGCGAGACGAAACCCGAGTGAATGAAAACCGCTTTAAACTTTTTCGATGACCGCGACTTCGATCTCAGACGGGCCTTCTCCGGGAGAATCGGCATGGATGGGGTCGATAAAAAGAATCGCTCGGGTGATTTCGCAGAAAATTTGAACCTCACTCTCAACGCTGTGGCGAATGGGAGCGTAGCGATCACGATTCACATCCACGTAAACTTTGCTCGAAAAGGTATTTAAGTACACGCGAAACGTCCGGTCTCCAAAAGCGCTTGAGATGCAATGCGGATACTCGCCCGCACGGACGTTCGCTAGATAATCGGCGGTAGTTTGAAAGAGCCGAAAGGAACTTCTTTTCACCGAACCTTCTAATACTTCTCGGTTCGGAATGAGAACTTCGTAAGTTTCGGTCCTTAACCTTTGATAGATCTCATCAAACCGCCGAAGCAAAGCGACCGATATGTCATCCACGAAGTGCCCTTCTCGAAGGTTTTTACCCGTTAATCTGAACGAATGGAATTCGTCGAGAGACCAAGCTGAGGGGAAACTTCCGGCCACAAATCGAGCATCTCTATCAGTACCGCCGCGAATACAGGCCCCGTAAACACGCCTAGTATTCCGAAAAAATAAAGATGTCCGAAAATGACCAGAAGGCTAATCAAGGGATGCAGATCAGAACTTCCTTTCAGAAGCCAAGGACGAACGAGATTATCCGAAACGCCCGCAATCATTCCGATAGCAAGCATGATGAAAGCCTTACCCGAATGCCCCTCCGCAAAGAGAAAGAGCATGGCAGCTCCCCACACCGGCGTCACCCCGAGAATCGGAAGCCAAGCGCAAATAAAGGCGACTCCGAATGCCAGAAAAGCGAGAGGGAGTTTTAAAGCCAGGAAACCAATGAAGACAATGATAGCCTGAACGGCGGCTGCAGCAAGGGTGGCCAGAGCGCTTTGAACAACCATACCTTTTGCACGATTAGCAACCCGTGCCCGTATGGCGGGTTCAAGCGGAATACGAGGAGCGATCCAATCGGAAAACCGCCGTCCGTCACAGAGAAAGAAGTAACAAGCGATCAACGCGAGCGCGAGCTGGCCGAGTAGATTTGGAACATTCCCCACAACCATCGAAAGGATGCCGGGGACAAACTTCGTTGCGGCTTGTCCCTGAGTGATCAGCCACCCGCGGAACTCTTCAGTCGATTCGAAAAATCGGGCGACCAGCGGTAGTTGATATGCTTTGTCCCCGAGCCCTTCGAGGCCTTTCATATCTTGCCCAAGCGCGGCGATGGTTTTACTCACCCTGCGAATCGTGGCGATCGAAAAAACTGCGACCGGACCCACAATCACCAGAGTCATCGCAAGCGTTGCAATGAGGGAGGCCCAAAGTGGGGGCACTTTCCGGTTGAGAAGCCTCGCATAAAAAGGCCGCAAAATCTCAGCCAGCATCCAACCGAGAAAAAGCGTCAGAAAGAAGGGTGAAACGAGGCCTAAATTTAATGCGACAGCCAAAACCAAGAGAATGAAAAAGGCCCACGCTAAGGGCTTAGATGACAAACTCATACGGAGTGCGTCGCCCGGCTAGCGTGGTATTCTGCTTCGGTGAACGAATCCACTTGGATTGCGTCGATACGAAGTTCATCCCACTTTTTCAAGTCTCGCTCTTCTTCAGCTGAGATCACTCCCGCTTTCAAACCGTCGACGATTAGGTCGTGGAGTGGTTTTTTAGCCAAGGTCTTCGCACGCACCGCTTTTTTCAACTTCCGCTCCGCCGACTCTGCTTTTTTCATTGCGAGCACTGCAGTGTCTAAGCGAAGGAGCTGCTCCCCTTCTTTCTTTGGAAGGTACATTCCTGCAGTCAAATGCTCACGAATCGCGGGATCATCCAAAATGAGAGTGGCGATTTTGTGAACGTGAGCATCCGCCACGTCTCCGCCACCGAGCGAATTCACACTCGACCAGACGCGAATCGGACCGCGAAAGAACCAAGTAAGCAAAGGCACTTCGAGGTTGCTGAAAATCCCATCAAAAGCATGCTGGATTTTGCCCATGACGTGAGTCATGGCGAAATGAACAAGCGCTAAATGTTCCTTTTTTGCTCCGTCTGCTTCGAAGCGACGTAACACAGCCGTTCCGATGTACATGTAGGCGAGAATGTCGGCAAACCTGCCAGTGATGCTCTCTTTCACTTTCAGCTTTCCACCGAGAGACCCCATGGCGATATCCGCCATGATCGCAAACGATGCCGAGATCCAAGAAAGCTTTCGGTAATAGCCTCCCACCGATCCCCACCGCGGAGGATTCGAGAGCCACCCTCGAGTGAGCGACAAAAGAACCGAGCGGAAAACATTTCGGACCACATGCCCGATGTGTCCCCAAAACGCGACATCGAACGCGGCGACATCATTCTTCTCAAGCGCTTTCACTTCCGCAAAAGCGTAGGGATGGGCGCGAAGCGCGCCTTGGCCAAACACCATCAGGGTGCGAGTCAGAATATTTGCGCCCTCCACCGTAATCGCAATCGGTGCAGTAACGTAGATATGACCGAGGAGATTTCTCTTCCCGAGAGAAATCCCTGCCCCACCCATGATGTCCATGCCGTGGTTCACGATTTCTCGGGCCATCTCTGTCGAATAATATTTCGCAATCGCCGTCACGACTCCTGGCTTCATACCCTGATCGAGTGCGCTGAGCGTATAGCAACGAAGGGCATCGAGGATGTAATTGAAACCGACGATTTTAGAGAGCGGCTCTTGCACACCCTCGAAACGTCCAATCGAAACACCGAATTGTTGCCGCACGAGCGCGTGCGCGCTGACCGCACGGGTGATCACTTGGGATCCGCCCACGCTTTGGGCCGGGAAAGAAATTCCCCTTCCTGCGGACAAGCACTCCATGAGCATCTGCCAGCCCTTGCCGGCATTCGCGATGCCACCGAAAATGGCATCAGCCGAGATGACCACATCTTTTCCATGCGTCGGACAGTTATAAAACGGAACACCGAGTGGGTCGTGTCGTTGGCTGACGTCGACTCCCGGGGTATTCGTCGGAATCAGGGCGCAAGTGATGCCCAGATCCGTACCCTTTCCCAAAAAGTTTTCTGGATCTTTCAAACGGAAGGCCAATCCTAAAATCGTGGAAATGGAAGCCAGCGTGATCCATCGCTTATTCCAGTTCAATCGAAGCATGAGTGTGCCGTCAGCGCTCTTGAACAAGACGCCTTCAGCCGTGAGGGAGCCAGCGTCGCTGCCTGCGGTAGGTTCGGTGAGCGCAAAACAAGGAATCTCCGTACCGTCTGCAAGTCGTGGGAGCAGGCGCTTTTTCTGTTCGTCGGTGCCGTAATGAACAAGAAGTTCCGCAGGCCCAAGCGAGTTCGGAACCATCACGTGAATCGCAACGGCTAAAGAGCGAGAAGCGATCGTCCGAATGACTTCGCTATGCCCCATGGGAGAAAGCCCCAGACCGCCGTACTCCTTAGGAATGATCATCCCGAGAAATTTTTCTTTCCGAATAAAATCCCAAACATCATCCGGAATTTTTCGATCCTTCCAAATGACCCAATCATCGATCATTTCGCAAAGCTTCTGAAGTGGCCCATCCATGAACGCTTTTTCTTCAGCACTGAGCGTCGGATAAGGTTCTTTCATGAGTTTGTGAAGATCGGGTCTTCCGGAAAAAAGATCCCCTTCCACCCACACCGAACCCGCTTCGATTGCGACCTTTTCGGTCTCGGAAATCGTGGGCAGGAACTTCAGCGCCTTCAATGCCGCCATTACGCCTTTTGAGAGTAAAAGCGCACGAATCGGCTCCACCACGCCGATGACCGCGATGACCAGCACCCCGATTAAAATCCAGGTCGGCGCCTGAAAGAAATAAAGTGCCCCTAAAAAGTAAACGCTCCAGAGCCAGAAAGCGGCCCCGAAAAATCCAAGACCCAGAAGCACGAGCACGAGAGCAGTGATGATCATGGCCCTACTATAGTCTTAACATTCCTCGATGATCAAGGAGGTGCTCACTGCTCCGGTTTTTTAGAAAAAGAAATTCCAAATTGCCGTCCCTCGAAGGCGCCCGAACAAGAACCCACTCCGATGTCTCTTGAATCCGGTGGATCAAATCGCGAGCATTCCGCAATCAGTCCTGCAGTTCGATGCTCGAGCCTTGTTTGAGTGGTGACATAAATCACACCATTCGTTTCTGCGACTCGGTAAAAAGACAAAAGCACGGAAAGTTCGCCGAACGAAAACGACCGTTTCGAAACGAGAACCCGAGGCGATCTAGAGAGCTCGATCGATAGATCCAGCGGCACTTTTCTCCCTATCGGAAAATAATGAGCATCGCCGGAACTCGTCGAATTTTTTTTCCATAACTGAGCAGAGAGGTGAACCTCTGCAAAAGAGCCCGCGAAAGCCGAAGATGCCATTCCGAAAAAAATCGCAGAGATTAAGAAGGCCGAATTTTTAGGTAAAGTCACCGTGCGGTCTCCATTAAACGAAATCATCAAAGTATCGTAGGCTTGTCACCCTTTACCTCATGAAATGGATCCAGCATCTAACGCAGCACCCCGAAACGTCACTCATCCCCCCTTTTTCCCGGGCTACCTGAAGGATAAAATCCAATGAGAACTACCTGACAATTCCAATTCTGTGGGATAATTCCTGATAACTCGATGAACTCCACGGACTCCGTCAGCTCGACGAAACCAAAAACTGCACTCGGAAAATGCCTGTTGGTCGACGACCTGTCAGAAAATCTGGTCGCGCTTCGAGCCCTCCTATCCAGTGAGCCGGTGGAAGTTTTAACGGCATCTTCTGGAACCGAAGCTCTGGAACTCCTGTTGAAACACGATTTCGCCCTCGCGTTGATCGATGTCCAGATGCCGGAAATGGATGGATTCGAGCTTGCGGAGCTCATGCGCGGATCGGCAAAGACCCACCAAATCCCCATTATCTTCGTGACCGCGGGCGTGCGAGACCGTGAGCGGATCTTCAAAGCGTACGAAGCAGGCGCGGTGGACTTTCTTTTCAAGCCTCTGGAGCCGCAAATTGTTCGGAGTAAAATCCGAGTTTTCCTTGAACTTCACCAGCAAAAAAATCTTCTCGAACAACAGGGCGAGGCCCTTAAAAAAGCGATTCAGACTCGCGACGAATTCCTCTCCATCGCTTCTCATGAGTTGAAAACCCCGCTCACCTCCCTAAAACTTCAGCTCCAAATGCTTTCGCGTTACTTCGACGAAAAACGCCTCGACACCCTTCCGCCTGAGCGGCTTCAGAAGATGCTCACAACCTCGAACCGCCAGGTGCTGAACCTGAATGAGCTCATCGATGACCTCTTGGATGTTTCCCGAATGACGAATGGCAAACTGTCCCTTCGACCAAGCGAAATGGACCTGAGCGAACTGGTTCAGGAAGTCCTCGAAAGATTCGCCGAACAACTCAGGCTCGCTCGCTGCACCCTCGATTATTCGGGCGAGCCGGGCATCTTGGGAACGTGGGACCGTCAGCGAATCGAACAAGTGATCGTCAACCTGGTTTCGAATGCGCTGAAATACGGAGCCGGATCCAATTTGAACATTCGAGTAAAACGAGACGAACGCCACGCAAATTCGCCGAGTGCTTTATTGATCGTGCGTGACGGCGGAATCGGCATAGCGAAAAATAAAATCGAACAAATATTCGACCGATTCGAGCGCGCAGTGAGCGGTTCTTCGATCGGAGGACTTGGCCTAGGCTTGTACATTTCCCGTCAAATCGTGACCGCGCATAGCGGGACGATCGAAGTTCAAAGCGAACTGAATAAAGGAAGCACGTTTACCGTGACCCTTCCCCTGGCAGGAAATTTGGGCATTCCATCCATCTCTCAGTGATTCCATCAGTTACTGCTGACTGGCGACTTCGATGAGTTGGGCGTGCTCGCCCGTGAGCGGCCAACTGAAGTAAGTGTAATTCGGAGCAGCGTGATCGATCCAGCGCCCGATAAAATGTTCTTCTACCTCGATGGGCACTCCAGGAGCGGCACTCGGGTTGGGATATTCAGCATAAAACCTTCGCGCGATTTCCTCAGTGCTCAGTCGGAACGCTGACGACTGACGAAAAAGCGAATGACTCCCCGTTTTCAGCGACAAGCGGTCATGAAAACTCAACCAAGGAACCTGGCCTCCGAGTGCGATCGCAAGCCCCTCGGTCACCTCGCTTAATTTTTCAGGAGAATAGATGAATTCGAGTTGCCCGAGCAAATTTGAAAACAAAAAGACCGCTCGCCTTCCAGGCGCTGCTTCGTAGCGGTGATCCTCGAGCCAGCGCTCTAAACTCCAGCCCGCTTTTTCCAGTTCTTGAAAAAAATCCTGCCGATAAAAACGCGAGCACCGCGGGTTTCTGCGGCGAAAAATAAATCCCGCAAGCGGGTCATGGTCGATTCCCCAAAAACTGCCGAAACTCTCGAGCCATTCCGGTGCCAAGCAGTAACCGCCGCTAGTACCGACAATGAAAAGATCGATTAATTTTACCGGACCGAGCTTCTCCATTCGGCGCTGTAACTCATCCCCGAGCCCCACCCGAAAAGGGCTCCACATCGATCGAGAATACTGAAAAGCCGCAACATGGTAACCGACTCCGCCCGAGCGACCGAAGACTGCGCGGGCAGTTTTTAGAAAAGAAACCATAGAATAACGGTAGCGAAGGGACCTTCAGCTTGCGAGGGTTTTATGCTTCGCCTAAGCTAAAAGGCATATGACTTTATTTCAGGCTATCATTGCCTCGATCGTCGGCGTCTTCTCGGAAATTTACCCCATTGCCCCGGGAGCGCACCAAAGTCTTCTCGAATACTTTTTCGGCTGGAACGTTAGCCATCCCCGCCTCCAAGGCGCGGTGGAATTCGGAGTTTTTCTCAGTCTGATTTTCACGCTCCGGCATGACATCCTCTCGCACATCAGCTCGTTTATTCAGGTCGTGGTTTACCGAAAGAAACCGAGAGCCATGGATGAGAAGATGCCGATCTTCATTTTAATTGGCGTGGTGGCGCCCATTGCCGCTTTCTTTCTATTTCGCCAGTCGCCCATTCTTCCGAGCGAAAACGCGCTCCTCTTTGCGGCAGTTTTTGGATTGTCTGGATTGCCAATGGCCTTTTTCGATTATTACGCGAAAAAAACGAAGGCGATTTACGACTGGAATTTGCCTGACGCGGTTTTAGTGGGGATCGGCTGCGTCTCTCTCGTCATTCCCGAGCTCGGGAGAACGCTCGGAGCGTTCACGGTTGCTGGGGCTCGCGGTTATAAGCGCGAAGGAGCGGCTAAAGTGATTCTCTATTTCGCGACACCAATTCTCGGAGTTTCCGCATGGTACCATTTGAAAGGACCAGGCGCAGCGCTCTCCGTTTCGGAATTCCCCCCCCTTTATTACTGGGTGTCCCTAGCAGTTGCCTTTCTGTCAGCCACCTTTTTCATTCACGTCTTCTTGTCGTCGATTCAGAAAACTCCACTGCTGAGGTATGCGGTTTACCGCATTCTGGTCGCGGCTACCGTGATCGGAGTGCATTTCTACCGAGCGGGACTGTGATTCGAATCGAAACCGAAGAGAGATCGACTATTTTTTCTCTGGAGCAACTTCACCGCGGCCGTCAGGGTAGTCGACCATTTCCTTCAGCTCTTTACCGACCTTAAAGAATGGGACTCGCTTCGGTGGGACTTGCACGACTTGGCCCGTTTTGGGATTCCGACCTTGGTAGGAGCCGTAACTCCGATTCACAAACGATCCGAATCCACGAATCTCGATGCGATCGTCACGCTTGAGCGCGTCCGACATCATGTCAAAAACCATATTCACCACGATTTCAGCTTGGCGATGCTGAAGGTGCGCTTTTTCCGCAACGATATTGATGAGATCGGCCTTGGTCATCGAGTCTTCTCCCTGTCCTAATAGGCTAAAGACGCCCGTTCAATTTTGCAAATACTTTCAAGCCTTTACAAACCTTACACACCCAGTCACCAGTCTCAGTGCCGCACAATCTGGAAGAGAATTTCAAACGCGATGAGCAAAATGACGGTGAGTTCGAGCATCACCTCTCTTTTCGTCTTCACGAGTTCGGTGATCACTTCGATGCTCTCTTGGATGATTTTCGATTTGTATTCGACCGCCCGGTACCGAACATCAATCTCGAGCATGCTTTTTAACTCGTGATAAATTTTATCCAGCTCCGGAGAGTCCCAAGTCTCTTCCGGGCTATCGACGATGTAGAGGTTTGAGATGATTTCCTGCTTCGTCGAAAGGCACATCCCAACGAACTTCAGCAGATCTTCTTTCCCGGCGACGAACCTCCCTTGCTGCTCGAGTCGCTTCGTAAACACGGTCGCTCGCTCCAATAGATTTTCGATCAGTAGATCGTAGTAATCGAGGGCAGCACTCTCGGCAACGAGCATGCAGATGATTTTGATTTTCTGAAAAGTGATTTTTCCGCTCGCGATGCGGTCGTGAAAAACTTGGTTTACGGTGGGTTCGAGGTCGTGACGGTACTCGACTAAGAAAACGTCGGTGGTGTCTCCGATCTTTGCGCCTTCTTTCGTTTCCCGAATCATTGCGAGGTATTTCTCCTGCATCACATCGGGGACGTTATAGAAAACGACAGATCCGTAGTTATAAATGAATGCGTAAGTATTTTCCGCGAACTCAACCACCAGCTCATAATTTGTGAACGATTTCACCGGGTGAATGACTTTTTCACGGAGCTCTTTCAGCTTTAAACGCTCGGCGACGTGGGTCGCAGACAGCCTAAACACCTGGTAATCCGGCTTCATTCCGCTCTGAGGATCTTTGGTGGTAACGTCGTTCACTGTTGGCGAATCTCCTTCACGCCGGGGGTTCCCCAGAGTGCGAGGTTGAATTTCTTTTGGTCGGATCGGTGGCCAGAATAGCGAAGGGTCATCATGTTTTGGAATTCACCCCGGCTCGTAATATCGAAACTCTCGAGCACGAGGTCGTGCTGCACCAACAGCATATTCACCGCATGCCGCGATTCGCCCTCCGGATCATCGACTAACACTTCGGTGATGAAAGCGATGGAGCGCCCCAGAACTCGGTCCTCGAACCAAGAAACACTGACTAAGATCAGGATCACGATCGCAGCGATAAAGACTGCGACGTTATGGTAACCCAGGCCGATCATCACACCTAAAGCGGAGACCACCCAGATGGTGGCCGCGGTGGTCAGTCCGACGATCGTGCCTCGTGCCTGAATGATCACTCCCCCGCCGAGGAAACCGATCCCCGACACGATCTGGGCCGCCACTCGGGATGGGTCTCCGGGAGCGCCACCCGGACCATTCGCATTAGAAATCAGAACCGAAGTGGCCGTGAAAATCGCGGAACCGAGACAAATCAGAATATTCGTTTTCAGACCGGCGGGCTTGCTCTTTAACTCCCGCTCCAGTCCGACGATGCCGCCGCAGAAAAAGGCGAGCAGGCATTTCGTGCCGAAGTAGAGGAAGAGATGCGTCACTCCCCAGTCTTGGGGAGAATAAGGAAAGTTCGAGTTCATATCACTCTAGGATAAACCGAGCGGGCGGCTAAGGGAAGATCGAGTATGACTTGGCGGTGAGAAACGGGGCGGGGGTGATGCCAAAGAAGCGAAGAATCAGCTGCGAGGCTGACTCGTCAAATTTTCGGCGATTGTGAGCGAGAAGATCGTAATCTTTGTAAGTTTTTCGCCCGCACTACACCTGCCCTGCTTGCTGAACAGCACCAAATTCGTTTAGTTTTCGAATTGAACGAAAGAGGATTAATAATCTCTCTCATCGGGAATGCATGATCTGAGCTGAATGACAGATTCGTTCGCATTAAGTTCCTGATAAGCCGCATTTACATCATAAACGAACTTATCGGATTTGCCTCCAAATTGAAACGCCAGCAAACACTCGTATTTCGGTGCGGAGCTTGTGAATGCAGTTTCCAAGCAAGTAACGAATACGAATGGAATTTTCGATACTTCAAGGCTTCCGGAAACTCTGCCATTCGTCGCGGCATGCTTCCGATCAGCCGCAATAGGCTGCACGTCATTTTTGACGTAACGGACCGCAGGACAACTCTTAGAGGGAATTGGACGTATTGGCTGTTCGTGCATCCGCCGCCAATACGCCTTTTCTTTTTTAGTCATCTCTTTGAAAAATGTATATTGGTGACGATCCACATTTTTAAGGGCTTTATTGAAATAATTTCTGGCTACACGGCCGGAGATGTATTTCGTTTCGTAACCGTCCCATCCCGTGGCGGCAAAGGCGATTCCGTTCATAAAAAAAATAAAAAGTGAAACCAGAATTTTCAAAAGTGACTCCAGGACGTTACGGTTTAAATAGCTTAAAATATCTGCTTAACTGCAGCTAATGCACAATGAAATTAAGTTAGGTAGGATGTTAATTATCGCAGTCCCTCTACGAACTTAAAATCCTTTGTCTTAAAATTGGCTCGAACTATCAGCACGCGAGATTCGAAAGGATTACTCACTTAATACTCGCCAACTCAAACGCTGCCGTTCGGCAACACTCCAGTGAATAAAGCGAAGCGAAAAACCTAATTCGCTCCACCATGCCGAATGTCTTTTCCCGTCGCGATGAAAATCACATCTTCCGCGATGTTTGTCGCGTGATCCCCTACGCGCTCGAGGTTCCGCGCAATCAGAATCAGGTTCAATGCCTGCTCGATCCGTTTCGGATCGGAAATCATGTAGGTCAGGAGTTCCCGAAAAATTTGATTCTTCAGCTGATCGACTTCGTCGTCGCGGCTCACCACATCCCCGGCAAGTTCCGAATTCACTTGGACAAACGCATCGAGTGAATCGCGAGTCATGCTGCGCGCGAGTTCCGCCATCCGTGGAATATCGACTAACGGTTTAATCGGTGGTTCGCGCATGTACTCTGCAGCGTTATAAGCGATGTTCACCGCTTGATCCCCCATCCGCTCAAGGTCGGTATTAATTTTAATAACCGCGATGATGGTTCGCAGGTCCTTTGCCATCGGAGACTGGGTAGCGAGCAAATGGAGACAATCTTCATCGACTTCTTTATGCAGCTGATTAATCGTAATTTCTATTTCATGAACGCGGGCGAAACGCTCCATTCGTCCTTCGACCAAACCTCCGGTGGCTTCCTCGATCGCCTTTTCGACGTAACCGCCCATGGATAGGAGTTTGGTTTTTAGTCTCGCAAGGCCCGAATCGATTGTTCTATCCATGTGTGATCCCTCACCTTTCCAACCCCCATCATGAACTGTCTCGCGGAAAAATCAACCGAAACGGCCCGTGATGTACTGCTCTGTGCGACGGTCCTGAGGATTTGAAAAAAGGGTCGGCGAGCGAGCATGCTCAACCAATTCGCCCAGAAGAAAAAACGCGGTGTGATCTGAGCACCGAGCCGCCTGCTGCATATTATGAGTCACGATGATGACCGTGACTTCTTTCTTCATTTCTCCAAGTAGTTCTTCGATTCGCGCAGTCGAGATTGGATCGAGCGCAGAGGTTGGTTCATCCATCAAAATCACCGGAGGTTTTACCGCAAGCGCGCGAGCAATGCAGAGTCTCTGCTGCTGCCCCCCCGAGAGCGAGGTCCCCGGCGCCTTTAATTTATCTTTCACTTCGTCCCAGAGTGCCGCATTTTTGAGCGCACTCTCGGCCGTTTCTTCCAAAAGATGCCGGTTTCGAACCCCCGCTAGGGTTAATCCGACGACGACATTTTCGAAAATCGAGAGCGAAGGAAACGGATTTGGTTTTTGAAAAACCATCCCGATTTTCCGGCGCACTTGCACGGGGTCCATGCCACGGGCGTAGATGTCCTCGCCTTCTAATAGAACCTCGCCCTCGAAGCGTGCCCCAGGAATTTCTTCATGCAATCGGTTCAGCGTCCGAAGAAACGTCGACTTTCCACATCCCGATGGGCCGATGAGTGCGGTGACTGAATGGGGAGCGACGTCGAGGCTCACGTCTTTTATGGCTTGAAAGGCACCGAAATACGCATTCACTTTTTTCGCCGAGAGAATCGGTTCTAGGGTTAACTTCATTTCGTTTTTCCTCCGGAGCCCTTCTGATAGATGAGCGCACGCATGGATAGATTCGCTACGAGTACAAATAAGACCAGCACCATGGATCCCGTCCAAGCAAGCTGGGTCCATTCATCGAATGGAGAAATCGCGTAGGTGTAAATTTGGACGGGAAGGCTTGAGATTGGGTTTAAAAGTCCGTGAGGCCAGTACTGCGAGTTCAAAGCAGTAAACAACAGAGGCGCAGATTCCCCGCTAATCCGCGCAACCCCGAGCATCACGCCGGTCAGGATTCCGGAGCGGGATCCGTAAACCACGATTCGCAGGATCACTTTCCAGCGTGGCAACCCCAGCGCAAGGCCCGCTTCCCGAATGTGATCCGGAACCAGTTTCAATACTTCTTCCGTGGTTTTTGCCACAGTGGGAATGAGGATCACCGCGAGTGCGATACTACCGGCTAGTGCCGAAAAACCTTTCATCGGTACTACGATGAGCGCGTAAGCGAAAATTCCGAGAATAATCGACGGCACTCCCGCTAAGAGCTCTACCGCGGAACGCAGAACGTTTGCATATTTCGAACGCCGGTACTCAGCGAGGTAAACTCCGGAAGCCACTCCGACTGGCACTCCGATGATGGAGCCTAATCCCACTAAGATGAGCGTCCCTAAAACCGCATTTCCAAGCCCTCCGCCCGTTTCGCCAACTGGCTTCGGAAGCTGGGTGAAAAAACGAATACTGAGGCCGGCGATCCCTCGGTGAATCACGTAGTAGAGAATAAAAAGAAGCGGAAGAATCGCCACCAAAGACGCGAGCCCTAAAAGGCCGAGCATCACTCGATTTTTCACCGTGCGACGAAAATCGAGCCTCGAAAAATTATCCCCCTGCTTCAACGGCCGAAGGAGGCCATCGTTTCCAAGATTTCCGAGTTCGGTTTTCACCTGGAAGCCCCTCCTTGCAAACGAAGCACGATTCGCCGAGCGATAAAATTCGTCACAAAAGAAACGATAAAAAGGGCTAAGCCCACGTAAGCCAGGGCCGCAATGTGAGTCGAGGATTCTGCTTCGGCATATTCATTCGCGATCACTGATGCCATGGTTTGGCCGGGCGCAAAGAGCGATGCGGAAATTTCATTACGGTTCCCGATGAGCATGGTCACCGCCATCGTTTCGCCGAGAGCGCGACCTAAACCTAAAATCGAGGCTCCAAAGATTCCAGACCACGAGCTTTTCACGACGGCGAGCTGAATGGTTTCCCATTTCGTCGCCCCGAGACCCAGCGCCGCTTCTCTTTGCGTTTCCGGAACCGCCCGAAAAACTTCTCGGCAAATCGCAGTAATCGTCGGAGTCACCATGATCGCCAGAATAAGCGCAGCCGCGAACATTCCGATCCCGTAGGGCGGTCCCTGGAATAAAAAAACCCAGCCGAAATGTCGACTTAGAAATGGCTGAACATGAAGACGTAAGAGTGGGGCCAGGAAAAAAATTCCCCAGAGTCCGTAAACAACGGACGGAATCGCCGCCAGCATTTCGACCATGAAGGCGACCAACGCCGCGATTTTACGTGGCGCAAGCTCAGTGAGAAAGAGCGCCACCGAAATACTCAGCGGCACTGCAATCAGGAGTGCAAGGAATGAGGAAGTGACCGTGCCGAAGATGAACGCACCCGCGCCGAAATGGTCTTTCACGGGGTCCCAGTCTGTGCTCCAAAAAAACGGCAGGCCGAACTCTCGAATTGCCGGCCAGGATAACTTCACGAGGTAAACGGCGATTAATCCCAGTACGGACACCACAGATCCCGATAACGCCATGAGCGTGCGTTGGAACCGGCGGTCTCCGAGATTCGCTGCGCGGTTTCTCATTTTACGAGTTCCTTTGAGCCGATCTCTTTCAATTGCATACGGACTTTCGCGCTCAGCGATTCCGGTAACGGAGCGTAGTAAAGGGAAGCCGCAAGCTTTTGGCCTTCGGTGAGCGCCCAAGCGATGAATCTTTTTAATTTTTCGGTTTTCGCGTCAACGGATTTACCATCTCCAAGATTTCGATAAACGAGGAGATACGTGAATGCAGAAATCGGATAGGCACCACTCCCCGGAGCATTCGTAATCGAAACTCGAAAGTCTTTCGGCATTTCTCTTAAAAACCCACTCGCAGCCGCCGTGATGGATTTCGCCTCGGGCTTGACGAACACTCCCGCGGCGTTTTTCAAATGAGCCACTTGGAGGTTATTTTTTTCGGCGTAGAGAAGCTCGATGTATCCCAGCGCTCCGGGCGAATTTTTTACGAAGCCAGTGACTCCTTCGTTTCCCTTTCCGCCGATCCCGAGTGGCCATTTTACCGCCGTCCCCGACCCCACCCGCGATTTCCATTCCGGACTCACTTTCGCGAGATAATCCGTAAAAATCGAGGTGGTTCCACTTCCATCGGACCGGTGCACGATCATGACCGGAACATCGGGAAGAGTGATTTCCGGATTCAAAGCGACGATTTTCGGATCGTTCCAGTAAAATATTTTTCCTAAGAAAAGGTCCGCGAGGAGTTCCGGACTCAACTTAATTGGCTGGTGAACCCCGGGGAGATTGTAAGTCAGCACCACCGCACCCATCACCATCGGAAAATGAAAGAGCGGCGTTTTCGCTTTCGCAAGTTGCTCGTCTTTCATGGGCGAATCACTAGCGCCAAAATCGATCGTGTTTTCTAAGAGCTGGCGAATTCCACCTCCCGACCCGATAGACTGGTAATTGATTTCTACCGAGGGATCGATCTTTCGATATTCAGAGAACCACTTCGAATAAAGCGGGTACGGAAAAGTCGCGCCCGCTCCGTTTAACGTCAGCGCATCCCCTGCCTGGGTCGCCCGAGGCGGCAGAATCGAGATGGAAAGCAGTGCGGTGAAAATGCAGAGAAAGCGCATGACCCGACTCTACACAGTAACGCATCGCGACTTATGTCAGGAAACCTTTAGGAAAGTGCCCTCCTAAAGCCTTGAAATCTCGAGACCTTTCGGAGAAGACGCTAACCATGCAAGAATTAAAACGGTTCCAATCAGTCGTCGTGGTTTGTGTCATCGGGGTTGCTTTAAGCTTCACCGGTGCTGTGGTGACTGCGTACAAAGCCCACGCTGAGAAAAAAGCGCTCGAATTGCCGGTGAATCAGGTGCCGGTTCCCGCAACCGCTCACTAAGCGATTTTTTTGGGCGCCCCCGGTAGGGACGCGGAAGTCTGTCCGGTCGATGGCGATCCGGCTGCGGCTTGAGAAGTCGCAGGGCCCGGGACGTATCCAGGTGGTAGCTCTGGTTTTGGCGCCCACTGTGCAAACATTGCCTTATCCCCTGCGTGTTCCCAAGCGTCTTCTCCAGTCACCTCGCCACGCTTCACCGCTTCCATCAGAACTTGCTCGAATACCTGCATTCCGTCTTTTTTCCCGGTCTGCATTGCGCTCACCAGCTGGAACGTTTTTCCCTCGCGAATGAGATTACCCACTGCGGAAGTATTCACTAGAATATCGTGCATTCCGATCCGGCGCTTTTTATCCGCAGTCGGAATCAGCCGCTGAGCAATCACGACCTTCAGGGTTTCCGACAAAACGGTACGGATCTGCGGCTGTTCCTCGGCCGGGAACGTATTAATGATCCGGTCGATCGTTTTCGACGCCGAGTTCGTGTGGAGGGTCGAGAAAACGAGGTGACCGGTTTCGGCCGCTTTCAAAGCGAGCGCAACCGTCTCTGCATCCCGCATCTCACCGATCAGAATCACGTCCGGATCTTCCCGGAGTGCAGCTTTCATGGCCGATGCGAAAGTCGGAAAGTGAGCGCCCAAAGCGCGCTGATTCACCATTCCCATTTTGCTTTCGTGCTGGAATTCGATCGGATCCTCTAACGTCAGGATGTGACCCTTCGTCGTTTGATTGATGTAGTTTAACATCGCAGCCAAAGTGGTCGATTTACCCGAACCCGTCGGGCCGGTGACGAGCACGAGTCCATTCGAATACGAGCACGCCGTTTTGCAGATGGCGGGCAAATTCAGCTTGTCGATCTCCGGAGGACTTTCCGTCAGCACTCGCATGACAAACGACATTCCGTGGCGCTGATAGAAAATATTCACCCGGAAAATTCCGATTCCAGAGGCTTTGAAAGAGTAATCCAAATTTTTGTCTTTGATGATTTCCGCACGCTGCGCATCGGTCAGCGTCGCCATGATCATCTGTTCGACCTCGGCCGGAGTGAGCGGAGGGACGTTTAACTTCGCCATATCTCCCCGCACCCGAATCATGGGTGGAGAATTCGATGCGACATGAAGGTCAGATCCACCGTTTTGGACCATGGTCTGGAGTAACTGCCCGAGCGAAATAGACATAAGACGTGAGTCTCCTGAAATACTCCTCGGTCCATCCGGGAAAATTCTAAAAATGAACTTCTATCGCGCCACGCCGTTGACACTCGCAACGCGCTATGGCACGCCTGGCACATGTCTAAAATTTACCTTTTTCTAATGATCCTTGGCCTTGCCCTCAGTTCGGTTGCTTTCGCGGATGCCGACAGTGCGCCTGCCTCGGCCGAAAGCCCGGAACAATATCCAGTCTGCACTTCTGTGACCGCCTGCTACTCTCCTTACGGTGGGCACTACGTCATCCAATGCCAGACCTTCGGACAGGGCTGCCAATTCTGGACCGTTCCAGGATATTCCGTGCAGTGCACAGGCTTTGATTACTACGGCCGATGGGTGAACCTCGCCTACCGTTGTTACTAATCCACTGATCCCTTCCTTCTGCAGAAGCAGTCATTCGATTCAAAACCGGTTTCTGCATCGGAAGTCGTCCTCTATTTTCGCAAAGAATCGATGATTGAAGTTCTTGTGTCCGGTTGGACTTTTGAACAAAACACCGAAGGCACGCCTTTTCAGGTTTCATTTCGTCCTTTGTCTGGTGAATCCGTGGTTGGCGCGATTAGCGCCCGATCGCGCCGCATTGTTCAGCTTGGGTGACGGAATTCTCTTTCTCACCAACGCTTTTTCCCGCTAAAACAGGACGTAGTCGATGGCCCTGTAGTTAAATGGATATAACGGACCCTTCCTAAGGGTTTGTTCCAAGTTCGATTCTTG
>JACMQW010000043.1 GCA_014376785.1 Oligoflexia bacterium | reverse complement strand
TACAGATTTCCTCAAGCAAAAGGATTCCTTGCCGAATAGTACCTCATGGAAAGGAAGCGCGACCTTAGTACTCGGTGAGAAAGACCCACTGCTGGACCCTTCGAAAACGAGGGCATACTGGGAGTCGGTATTCCCGAAGCTCCAAACGGAACTCCGGCCTGAATCTGGGCACTACCCTCACCTGGAAAGGTTTTTGCGCTGATATTAAAAGATGACCCATCCTGATTCTCGGTTCACTCACACTTCCTTCTCTCACAAAGTTTTTGAGCAAAAGGCCGATCTCCCTTCCTATCTAGAACGAACAAGAAGAAACCGGTTCTGGGTGGGATCCGAAATCGCCCAGCTGAAATTACGAGATCTCCGCGTCGGCGTCGCGGGTCTCGGCGGAATGGGGAGTAACATTGCAGAAATTCTCGTGCGTCTCGGAGTCGGACACTTAAAAATCACAGACCCCGACATCATCGAAGCCTCGAACTTAAATCGCCAAGTCATCGCGAACAGAAACACCGTCGGCATGAAGAAAGCGATGGCCTCCGCCCAGGAGCTTCGCGCGATCAGCGAAGACATCGAGCTGGTCGTCTACGACGATGGTTTAACGGAAGAAAACGCGCAGGAATTCGTTTCGGATCTCGACGTGATCATCGATGAAATCGACGTTTCTCCGCTCCGCCCGCATGTCTGGCTCCACCGGGAAGCCAGGAAACTCGGACTTCCTCTCTACTCCGGATACATCATCGGAATGGGCACCCACATCTACAAATTTCAGGGGAATGAATTCACGTTCGAAGACTTCATGAATCACCGTGAAGACATGTACGACAAACCCACCCATGAGTTTATCATTGATCGATTTTTCCGTCCCCGCCCTGGCTACATGCAAGCAGACGCCGACGTCGAGCGAATGCTCATCTCCGCACGGGAGAGCTCATTTCCCATCTTCGGAGCGAGCACTTATGGATCCCAGAGCGCACTCGTGATCCGCATGATCGCCGATCAGCTCGGGCTTGGAAAAAGCCTTACCATCCCGCCGACCCCGGTCATGCCGGAATTCATTAAGATGGACGCGCTCGATTACACCTTCAAGGTTTGCGACATCCGCACGGCTTGAATGGAGAATGAAGCTTCGCTCCGGTCGGGTCTAAACGAAGTTACCGCGCTTAATCTTTTCGACGATGATCTTTTCCGGCATCAGCGGATCCCGGGGGTTCACGGAGAAAAAAGCCTGCTGCTCGCAACGTCGCTTATTTTTAATCAGCCAGTTTAAGATCTCAGTCAGGCCCTTGTTCTTCTTATCGTGGAAGAAAGGATCATTTTTCAAAGCGTCGTGTGCTTTTTTCAGCGCCCGACCTTCCTGAGCATCGCTTTCTTTGACGGCGTAATCGGGAAGCTGGTATTTCGCGATGTCTTCTGGCAGCACCCCGAGGAATTTCACGTCGGGTGCCGAGTAATCCTGATTTCGAATCAGAGAAGCTGCGGAACCCGCCTTCAACGTCCGAAAAATGTTCTGCATCGTGTAGGCATCGAGATCTCCAAAGAAATAGAGCGGCACGTCGAGCTGATCTTGGATGAGTTTGCACCATCCACGAACGGCATTTGACGGAACGCCTGCAGCACCGATCAGCACCGAATTATGGCGTTTGGTAAATCCATTCGCAACCAAGGTGTTTGCCGTACCTTCCGACTCGACGATCAGGCAGAAATCGAGTTTCTTTTTCGTCGAGAGTTTTAAATTCTGAGGTCGGTTTTTTGGCTGGAAAGGCGTGGTTCCGAGCCGGGACAAATCGATGACCGCGGTGTCCCCATCGACCAGCGTTTCGGTCACGATCAGGTTCTGCGAATAGGTCTGACCACCGCGGTCGTTTGCGTAGACGTTGAAGTCTTCGCGGTAGCATTCGAGCAACTCACAGATGAAATCGATCACTCCGTCCGATTCATCCTGGTCGGTGAAATCGAGCGCCTTCATCGCTGCGTTGTGCTTCACTTCCCCTTTGGCGATGTAGTACAACTCGCGTTTCGTGTTCACGCCGCCGGTTTCTAAATTTCGAAGCATGACTTCCAAGAGGAAGATCGCGCGCGACATCTTTTTTACGGAACTCACGTTGAGTTCGGTGGCGACTTTTTTCTCGCCGGCGGTAAGAAATCCGACCTTGTGGTTATAGATCGAATTATCAAGCGAACATTTCGTCGCGTAAAGAACCGGGCGCTTCGCGCGCTCCAAGTCCGCTAGCAACCTTTCGCAAATATCGCGAGAGAACTTTGGGAGATCTTTCGAGTCTTTACCGCCAACCCGCGCCATCCCTGATGAGTGTTTTGCCATGGGTTACTTTCCTTTTGAGACGATGATCTTGGGTTTCTTTACATCCGCGAGCTTTTTTGCAACCGGCAGCTTCTTCGGAGCGGGAGCACTCTTCGCACTCAGCTTCTTCTTCGATTTCGATTTGGACTTCGAATCGGCTTCGATTTCATCCACCGAAATCGGATCGACGTCTTCGCCGTCGCGGCTTTCGATCTCCGAAGCATTTTCTACCGTCTCAGAACCATGGCCGAGTTTTTTCTCGGCCTCGGCAAGGGCGGTTTCAGCGGCGTCTGCGTCGCGGCCCAGAATCTTCATCAAGCCATCTTGCGCCTTCTTTTTCCGGTCATCGCTTGCATTCGTGATCCGGCAAAGTCCGTCGACTAAAATCGGCCCAAATTGTTCAATGTAACGGAGCTTTTCCTCAAGATCGTTCGCACGTAGCTCTTTCTTGATGTACTTCGAGAGTCGCTGGCCAGCTTGGATCAGGGTGCGGCGAATTTCTTCGACCAACTCGTCCGATGCGTCGATGGTTTCTTTCGAAGCGTTCTTGAACTTAATGAACGGCGAAACGATCGATACCGCCATGATGTAAGGGCCGAGTGGAAGAGATTCTTTTGGTTGGCCCAGGCCATAAGCCCGCCAGTTTACCGTCTGAATCGCCTGCGTGACGGCGCAGGCCGCTTTGTCGAACTGGAGCGGAACGCGGTTCGCAAATCGAAGCACCTGAATCGGAGCATCGTTCTCTCCGGCCCGGTCGAGCAGTCGCGCGATGGCGATCTCGACTTCGACGGGCTTAAAATCGCAGATGGTCGGCTTTCGCGAAACGACCGAGAAAAAATCGACTTTACCCACGCGCTGGATCGACTTTGCGAGCGCCTCCTCGCCGATCATGAGAACGGATTTCGTGGACGGAGCGATGAGGGTGGTGTTTTGAATCTTCGTATAGAGGTCTTTGAACTCGACTTCATTCAGCTGATCGACGTTCTTATCGAAAAAGTTACGCTTCAGTCCCGTAGCGATGAGGTCTTTAATCGTACCTTCGTTCACTCGAGAAAATCCGCGCTTTAACCACGCATCGACCTTCACTCGTCCATAGAGATGAGAGTGAGCGATGAACTCGCCAAGCTTCATCGTGTGAAGGTGGGGTTCGGTTGCTTCCGGAATTTCCGGCATCGTGTCGGTTACTCGCGGGATGCTGATGCGTTCGAGCGCACGTCCGCCGCCGTCTTCACTCGCTCCACACGGGAGATTATGGTGGAGGGTGAGGTGCGGATTCACGAGCACCGTGCCGGTCAAATAATTCAGGATCCCGGCTTCGCCGTTCAACTGAATTCGGCCATCAATGATGAATTCGACGTTCGTCCCGTTCGAGCGGTCCCAGTCGAGCGTTTCTTTCTCTTTTAAAACGCCTTTATTATTTTTAATGTCGACTTCGACGAGGGCGGAGAATGCTTTCCGCATGGCTTTCGTCTTTGTGGTCACGCGGGCGCCGGATGCGTTCGTAAGCTGCGCCCATGTCGTCGCGGCTGAAATTCCGATCCCCTGCTGTCCGCGCGAGCAACGCCCGCGGCCGAACTTCGAAGACGCGAGGTACTCTCCGAAAACTTTCGGAACGTCCTCTGGATCAATCCCGGGCCCGTTATCCGAAACACGAACTCGGATCTTGTCGGAATTTTTCAGGGAACCCGCGCCCATTTTCTCAACCCAAATCTCGATTTCAGGCAGGATTCCGTGCTCTTCGCATGCGTCTAGCGAGTTATCCACTGCCTCTTTCAGCGTCGTCAAAACCGCTTTCACCTGGGAGGAAAAGCCCACCTGTTGGAGGTTTTTCGAGAAGTATTCAGCGGTTGAGCTGGTGCTGATTTTCAGATTTGCCTTAGAGGCGCGCGGTGCGGCAGGTTCCTTTGCCGCAGCAGTTTTCACTGCATTAGATTTAGCCATGTGAAGATCTAAGCCAAAACAAACCGCTCCCGTCAACCTTTTAGCTCCCGGATTCTCCAGCGTCTCTCGCCTTTACATGTGCGTCGAGGATGACAAAGAACATCCCCGCGACGATCGGACCGATGAAAACACCCGCGAATCCGAAAACCTGAAGTCCCCCGAGAAGCGCAACAATGGCGAGAAGCGGATGCAAATTCGCTCCGCCTTTCAAGACGAGAGGACGGATTACCCCATCGATCGCCGAGGCGAGTAACGCTGCGACCAAAAGCGTAAAGCCCGTGAACCGCTCTCCAATGATTAAAAAGTAAACGGCGAGTCCGAAGGTGATCGGGGAACTTCCCACCACGGGGATGAAGCTCGCGAGAAATACCGAAAATGCGAGGACGACGAGGTCCCCGACCCGAGCGATCGCTCCGCCAACGAGGTAGATCAGGGATTGGGCCAAACCCGAAACCAAACTCGCAAGTAGAACGGCTCGGCAAAGTTCTTTGAAACGGGTGAAAATTTCTTCGGTCTGTTGCGCAGGGAAAAAAGAATTCGCGCGGAAAAAACGGACGATCCGGTGGCCATCGGCCAGGAAGAAGTAGATCGATAAAATGAGAAGAAAAAGTCCGACCGCCAGAGCCGGAAGCGAAGTTAAAACGACGGTTGCGAGGTCGGCGAGTTTCATCCCGAAGGTTTTCAGCATTTGTACCGCAGAGGAAATGACTTCGGGAGTCTCCATGTGAAGCACTTCCGCGATCTTTTCCAAGACGACCCGCACCGCCGGGATCTGAGAAACACTCTCGGTCCAAGTCGAGTCCGTGCCGGGAGCGTCCATGAAGGGGGATTCACGCCAGCCCTGGAATCGACCCGATAGGAAGCGAACCCCTCGGATGGAGAGAAGGCTCACCGGCAGAATGAGCAGAAAGGTCACTCCTAACGTGAGTAAAAATGCGGTTAAATCCGCACGCCAGGTGCGCCGAATCACCAAGTAATCAAACAGCGGGTGGAGGAGCAGGGCGACCGACGCACCGAGGATCAGGGGGACAAAGAATCCACCCGCCACGTACAGAAGCCCCATGCCGAAGAGGAATGTGACAAACGCGCGGGTTTGACGAGGATTCACGCGCGGTGAGTCTTTGTCGTTGCTGATGAGGCGGCAGAACCCAGAGACGTTTTTAGCTCTGTCGTGCGGAAGATGTAATCCCAGAGCGGATTTGAGACGCCCCATTTTGCATCATGGTCAGAATAGTGATGAACCATGTGGTAGCGTTTCAGATATTTTCCAATGCGGTTTTTCGGCACGAAATGGTGCACGTAGAAGTGGGTGTAATCGTAAGCCAGGTAACCCACCATGAATGCGGCCATAAAAGCTTCGACGTGCTCGGAACCGATAGTGAGGCGGAATAAAGTGAACAGTAAAAAAGCGTAGATGAACGCGGGAAGCGGAGGCATCACGAGCCGGGTCGGATCGGCGGGGTCTTCATGATGGAGTCCATGCATGATGTAAACAAATCGACGGCCGCGCGGGCTCGTCGCCGGAAAGTGAAAAGCGAACCGGTGCAGGAGGTATTCCGTCAGCGTCCAAATAAAAAGACCGAAGAAAGCAAAGAGGGCGAAACCTCCCAGACTATTCCCATGAACCGAAAAGGAGCGGTAAGTAAGGGCCACGATGACCGGTACCCATAGGATGAGGGGAACGGCCGGGTGGACGTGGGTGAACGTTTCGAGAAAGTCGCTTTTAAAGAGCCGAACGCTATCCCGAGGATAAACGCGCTTCACGCCGTTCGATCGAAGGGCGTCGGGGATGGCTTCATTCGGGGTCGCGCGCACTTGCTGCATAGCTCTATCACCTTTCAAACTGTCTTACCGCGGCTCGAGTTGTCAGGCAATCCCTGAGCTGCTACGAGAAAAGACACCCCTGGAGTTCTCCCATGAATGCCGCATCCCCGCTCACCCCTTCGATTTTAAACGCTTTTTTCGTCCTTCTGGCATTAGTCGCTCTGGGGGTGCTTTGGACGGCAATCGCCCTGAAACGCCTTTCCGACGCCACCCGGTCCATCGATTACGGAAAGGAACTCGCGAGAGACCTCCCGCCGATGATTTCCGGATCTCTCCACCGTCCCCTCCTCGATCTCCAAGACCGTTTCTCACGCGCGATCGGAGAGCTCCGGGAATCGAGTGCGGAAAAAATGCAGAAGGTCCAAATCGAAGCGAGTGAACGCCTCGAGCGCGCGTTGGCTCAGAACCGGACCGAACTCGCACAGGGCTTAGTGAACACGACTGAAATTTTAAATAAGCGTTTTCAAACCTTGGAAGCCGGCGTCGGCGAGCGCCTGACGAAAATCGGTGAAAACGTCGAAGCGAAATTGAATGAGAATTTGAAAGAAGGATTTCAGCATTTCGAAAAGGTGAACCAACACCTGATGCAGGCCGAGCTGAAATTAGCGGAGCTGAATCAGGTCGGAAAATCGATCCAAGACCTGAATTCATTACTGAAGATGCCCCACCTTCGCGGCTCATTCGGAGAAGCCACACTCGAGCGCCTACTCGCGGATTTTCTCCCCCCTGGATCTTATGAAATGCAGTACGCGGTCGTTCCGAATTCACCAGAACGCGTCGACGCGGTCGTGAAGCTGGCGCGCCAAGTCCTTCCGATCGATTCGAAATTTCCGCGAGAACAAGTCCTCCCGCTTTTTGAATCAAATGATCCGATCGTGCTCGAATCTGCTCGGAAATCTTTGGCTGACTTCATGCGCAGCGAAGCGAAAGACATCGCGAAGAAATACATTCGTCCGGAACATGGAACGACGGACCTCGCGATGATCTTTTTGCCTTCGGAAACGCTTTATTTCGAGGTGATTCGAAATGCGTCGTTGTTCGAGGAACTGTCGAAACTGAAAGTCTATCCGGTCTCTCCGAACACGCTCGCGATGGGGCTCCATTCCGTTTCGGTTGCACAGGAATACTACGAGATGTCCCGCGGTGTGGAAAAGACGATCGAGGATGTGAAAAAAGCGAGACGCCACTTCGATCATTTTGAAAAGAAGTTCGAAGACATCGGCCGAGGGTTGAAGAAAGCGCAAGAAGCTTACGAAACGGCGAACACCCACCTCGGGCGTTACGAGTCGAGTGTGTATCGGCTGGTCGGTGCGAGTGAAGAAGGGACGGGTCGGTTAGAAGAGAATACCACTCCTCCCGGCGCGGATGCTCCTAATGGCGGAACCACGGGGAGTTTGTTCTAGGCTCCTTCCGCTCAAATAACGGATAGCGCAAAAAATACTCATATTGAATGAGGATTGAACCGGCTCAGCGCAATTAGGCTCGGAGTTAAACCGATTAATTTTTTGAATTAGCTTCTGATTTTATGCATTTCAGAGCGATCGAGTGCCTCTGATCTCGGTTGGTTAATCCCCCGCGAAAAGCTCGGGTGTCGCTCTCTAGAGTGTTCGAGCAGCCCGCGAATAGGAGAATCCGACCATCTTCTGTGATGTAGGTCGCTCGGGTCGTTGGGGTATTTGACGATTGAGGAATGTCTTCAATAACCCGGAGGCCAAGAATATTCATCCCAGCACCTTCAACACTGATATAAAGGCGCGCTCTCTTCGGGCCTCCCTCGAGGTTGCATCAACCAAAACACTGAAATATCAACGGGATCATTTGGGCTTAATTCAGTGTCATTTTTACAATTCAAAATTTGTCCGTCTTTAAGATCCGCAAAAGAATTCGTCGCTAAAAGGATTCAAAAACTGCCATAAGAGCATGCTTCATAAATGTTACCTCGGCAGCCATTCAGCGAAGAACGTGCCACTTTAGTCCCCTGAATTCTCCGCATTTAATTTCCAAGGGCTGTCTAAGTGATGGTCAGTTGCATTGAGGCGTGGATTGTCATTCTGCTCTTCAGAATAAGTTCGGCCAACTGAATCAGTTCTGAAGCAGTCGGGTAGTTCCGGAACCGAACTCGCCTCACCCAAAAATAGAGCGATTTCAGAGACCTAAAATGAAGCGATGAAGAAATGAAACTGTTCGAGGAAAGCGCGCTTCAATTCTGTTTAAGCGCTAACTGTCACGCCCTTCCAAAAAGCAACTCGACCTTCAATCAACGCAGCCTTAGGACTTGGGCTCGCATAATACCAAGCCGCACCCTCATTGGTTTTATCACCGACGACAATGTCATAATAATTTGCCGTGCCCTTCCACGGGCAGACGGTCGTTGCCGGAGATTTCTTGAAATATTCTTTCTTCAAACTCGAAGCCGGGAAGTAATGATTATTATCAAACTGAATGGACTCATTACTCTCGGCGATTACTTTTCCGTTCCAAATGGCTTTCATGTTTGGGTTTCCTTGTTGGTCGATTACGCCTGAATCTTCGCTAGGAAACAAGATTTCATCTCACTCAAATCACCATTAGTGGAAAGAAACCTGTTATCCTTCATTCACTCGTTCTAAAAGTTTTCCCAAAAGGAATTACCATGAAACTCCTTCTCGCGTTCGCCCTGCTCCTTCCGACGCTCAGTTTAGCCGCTAAGAAAGAGGATTCTCTTACAAAATGGGAATGCGATCTTCCGTCGGGGGCGATCCACTATCATTTTTCAATCACTGGGGAAGGCGATCTCCTGCGGGGTTTACTGACCGAGAAAAGCCCGAGTGAGAACACTGCTAAAATCTTAGCCGATGAAAACGTCATCGAATACTCTCTCCAGACCTCTGACTCCGGATTCGCCGTCCAGTTTTCTACGGAAGATGCGAATTTCAGCCTCATTATCTTCAAAATGCCAGGTGACAAGTATGAAGGGAGCGTACGCACCGCTGAGGGCGATCATGAAACTTTAAGTCTGGGCGGATTTAATTGCCAAAAAAGCTAGAGGCATTCAGAAAACGTCTCCCTCGAATTAAGCTTGGGTGAGCTCCGCGAGGAATGCGTCGACGTCGGCTTCGGTCGTCTGAAAAGAAGTCATCCAGCGCGCGATCGGCATTTCCGGATTCGCCTCGTCCCAGATATAAAATGGGAATTTTTCTTGGACCGTTTCGATCCTGAAACGCGGCATCCGAACAAACACGGCATTTGCACTGACCGGATGGACGATTTCTAACCCGCGGATTTTCCCAGCGCCCTCGGATAAGCGTTTGGCCATCGCGTTCGCATGTCGCGCACTCGCGAGCCAAAGATCACCCTCTAAGAGCGCAATAAACTGGGCAGAAATGAAACGCATCTTCGACGCGAGTTGGAGGGACTGCTTTTGGATGAAGCGGAGGTCGTCTTTAAATTCTCCCTGCAAATCGACGACGGCTTCCGCTCCAAGCAATCCGTTTTTCGTGCCACCGAAAGAAAGCAAGTCCACCCCGACATCCGTCGTGCATTCACGGAGAGTGCATCCAAGCGTTGCGGCCGCGTTTGCGATCCGTGCACCATCCATGTGGAAAACGAGCTTTTCCGCACGCAGAAAATTGCCGATTTCGCGCAGTTCAGCGAGCGAATAAACGGTGCCGAGTTCCGTCGACTGAGTGATCGAAACCACGCGCGGCTGAACCGCGTGTAGATCCCCTCGCCTGGCGAGCCTGGTTTTAATGGCATCGACCGTGAGTTTTTGATCCGCGGTCGGCACGGTGAGGAGTTTCATTCCCCCCACCCGCTCGGGCGCGCCGCCCTCATCCGCATCGATGTGCGACTGGGCCGCACAAATCACTCCTTCAAACCGCTTCACTGCTGCGGAAAGTGCCCCGACATTCGCGCCGGAGCCATTAAACACCGGAAAGAATTCTGCGGCCTCGCCGAAGTGCGAACGAAAAAGCTCCCGAGCACGCGCCGTCCACGGATCTGCTCCGTACGCTCCGGCAAAACCCACGTTCGCACGTGCGACTGCATCTAAAACCGCGGAATGAACTCCCGCGTGATTGTCAGAGCCGAAAGAAATTCGCGAATCGCTTACTACGGTCATCGAATAAGAATCAAACGGCCGCAGTGGCGGAGCCCAAATCCGGCGGGGAAGCATCACTCGCGGATTCACTCATCGGCCTCAGATTGAGATCCGGATTCACCCCGAGATTCAGAGCCGTCGCCAGCGCCATCCACTGGAGTTCTAAAAGCGCGGGCATCCACGCAAGCGGACTCGAACCGAACACTCCGATTTGGTGAGTCGGCCGAATGTCTTCATTTCTCGGATCTTTCGGGAGGCTGATGTGCCAAATGGAATCTCCTTCTTTATTTGAAAACATCGGTCCGTGAAAATATTCTTCCGAGCCGAATGCTCGGACTGGCAACCGAGCCATTTCCATCAATTTCAGTGCGCCTTCGCGAGCCAGCCACTCGCCTTCCCATTCTCCGATCAACACGACCGGACCGCTTCCCGCGCGACGACGGCAGAGATCGAGTGAAGGAGTCGGGAGAGACGTGAGCGCTTCCCACTCTTCGACGCATTTATCGCCTAAGAGAAGCGACGTGACTGCGCAGATCGCGCCGGTCACCGCCGCCGTGTGTGGCTCGACGCGCTCGAGTGGCGTGGTCGGAAGGAGGTAGTGGGCGGCCGGATGTTGCGCAACGCCTTGAGCGGAAACTTGGACGGTGAAAGCGCCGAGACGATCCGCCAGTTCCAAGGCCTGAATCGTGGGTCCTCCGCTCGCGCGGTGGGTGAAGGCAAAAACCCAATCGCCTTTCGTCGGCTGCGCATCGATTCCCACGTGGGTCGACGGACAGACGATGACCGGAACGCGTTTCCGAGTGCGATCGCGCTTCAAAGTCAGCTGACAAAGTTTGGCTGCGATGTAGGAACTTCCCAGCCCAAAGAAAATAATCCGCTTCGGTCCGCCGTGAGGAAATTCGCGGCTTTCTAAACTCGCCACTCGCTGCGAAATTTCCCGCCAGTAATCTTTCTGAGTGCGCATGGTTTCTTCAACCACCGTCATCGCGGCTTCTTCATTTTGGTTTGAGTCAGTCATTTTAGGGGACTTCTTTCTGCAGGGCCCGAGCGGGCCGGAGGCGTTCAGCAATCTCCGCGAAAAGGTGGATCTGCGAAACGCAGGCCTTCCGGAGATCGCTCACTAATAAACTTTCATTTTCACCATGGGCGTTGGTGTAGGGATCTTCGACGCCGATCAAAAGTGCGGGAACGCCGCCGAGTGCTTCCGCGAAAGGCTGCACAAACGGGATGCTTCCCCCACAACCGATCATCAGGGGCTCTTCGCCGTAACCTTTTGTCATCGCAATTTTCGCAGCTTCGAAAGCGGGACCGGTCGGGTCGATCGCCCAGGCACCGGACCCGTGCTCGCCGCCAGTGACGGAAATCTCGAGTCCCCAAGGCACGACCTTTTCCATGTGCGCTTTCAGAAGGGCGGCCGTCTTCGGCGCATCCATTCCGGGCGCGGTACGAATCGTCACTCGTGCCCATGCCGTGTCGTTAATCCGGTTCGCCGCCTCTTTGCGTTCGGACGCTTGAATCGCCGTGATCGTGAGACTCGGAAAACGCCAGAGTTGGGCAATCGGATTAGGACCTTCGGTCAGAAGCTTCGCTCCCTGGACCATCCCCACCTGTTCGCGAAAAAGTTTTTCCTCAAACGGAATCTTCTTCATGCGTTCGATTTCTTCTTCAGTCAGAGGCGTGACCATTTCGCGAATGCCGGGGACGGCGATTCTCCCGTCCTCATCGACCAGGGACGCGAGAACCTTCGCGAGCGCCACCACCGGATCTGGAACGGGGCCGCCCCACATTCCAGAGTGCACCGCTTTCGTGAGGGCGCGCACTTCGACATCCACTCCGATGAGTCCGCGAAGCGCGATCGTCAGCGCAGGCTTTCCGCAGTCGAAGTTCGCGGTATCGGTCAGAATAATCACATCTGCTTGGAGTTTCTTAGCGTAGGCCTTTAAAAAAGAATGCAGGTGGCCGCTTCCGATTTCCTCTTCGCCTTCGATGACGACTTTTAAATTCAGAGGGCAACTGCCCGAGGTTTTTAAAAAAGCCTCGAGTGCGGCGGCATGAACGAGGATACCGGCTTTATCGTCCGCGGTGCCGCGACCGTAGAGTCTCGCCCCCCCCGGACCTTCCTTTAGCGTGGGCGTAAACGCTGGCGTCAACCAAAGCTCATCCCGTCCCGCAGGCTGCACGTCGTGGTGAGCATAGAGAAGAGCGGTCGGCGCGTCGGGCCCCGCCTTCAAGTAATCGGCGTAGACGTAGGGATGGGCGTCTTCGAAATTCAAGACCTCCACATTTTCAAAACCCACTTTTTTCAGAAGCACCGCCGTTGCTTCCGCGCTCTTTCGCACATGCGCCGGATCAAACCCTGCAAAAGAAACGCTCGGGATTTTTGCCAATTGTTTCAGCTCTTCGAGCGCATTCTCGAAGTGTTGGTTTAAGTAAAGTTCCGCTTGCGCGGCCGCCTGGGAGAGCTTTGAGTTAGGGGAAGTCACGGGATGAGATATTGACAATAAACCCTCGCGCCGCCAAGGTAATTTCGTTCATGGCAGACTCCAAAGCGACCACCCGCATTAAGCTCGCCCTTTCTTTTTGGAAGCACCATTATAATGTGCCTTTCTCAGAAGACATCAGTCCTTCTTCCCTCTTTTTGAAACACCGGCACTTTCTCGTGCTCGACATCGAAACGCAGAAACTCGTCCAAGAAGTCGGCGGCTGGGATCACGTCGATAAACTCGGCGTCTCGGTTGCCTGCGCCTACGACTCGAAGACCGACCAGTTCACGAGCTACTTAGAGACCGAATTGCCAAAACTGATCGAGCTCTGCGAAGAGCGACTCGTCGTCGGTTATAATATTCGCGGCTTCGATCTTCCCGTCCTCGTTCCTTACGGTCTCGAGATGAAGCGCGTGGATGCATTCGACATCATGTACGACCTGGAAGCCCTCACGCGCCAACGCTTTCTGAAACTGGAGTACGTCGCGCGCGGAACCCTCGGCACGGGCAAAAGCGCCGACGGCCTCAAGGCTGTCGAATGGTGGAAGGCCGGCGAAATCCAAAAGATCATCGACTACTGTATCCAAGACGTGCGGGTCACCCGCGACGTATTCCAATTCGGAAGGCAGAATGGATTCGTAAAAATCCAACGCTCCGAGGGTTCGGACGGCACGGTGGCACAAGTTCCTGTTCAGTGGAATTAGCCCTTCGAGGAAATTGCCGCAGCGCAAATTCACTCTGAAACACTGCCTATTTACGAAAGATGCCGGGAAAAACGGCATTCCCTGGAATCGACCCATCCGATCTGAAAATATTTTCACACGTCGACTTGCCAGAACTTCCTAAAGCCCTGACACTTTATGTATCCAGGGACGGGATGAGCGATAAACCCACGGATGGGTTTTTTTCTTCTCAACCGGTCAACCGAAAAAACCATTCGTGTTCGGCCGCTCAATCCCGATTGAGCCATCACCCACTTGGATCCCATGCGAAATTCATTTCCGTTTCCACGACTCGTTCGATTCTTTCCCCTTGTTCTCTGGATGGCGGCATCACTCTCATGCTCCACCCCACCGAAAGAAAACGAAGTCGCGCCGTTTGAAAATTCGGGTCCGCTGGAGACCTTAGTCATTCTCGGCTCTAACGACATCCATGGCGCGCTTGCGCCGGAAAAGCTCCGAACAAAAGACACCCCTCCGATCGAGTATGAAAAAGGCGGAGCGGTTTATTTCGCAACCCAAGTTCGCATTCTGAAAAAGCAGTATGGCGATCACCTCCTCTTACTCGATGCCGGCGACGAATTTCAGGGGTCGATCGACTCAAATTCCGAAGAAGGCCGACCGATGGTGCGATTCTTTAACGAACTTGGGTACACAGCCGCGTCTATCGGAAACCACGAATTCGATTTCGGGCCAGAAGGCACGACAGGCCTTTCACGCGCAAAAAGCGTGGCGGAGGGCCTCGACCTGCGAGGCACCCTGAAGGCCAGAATCAGCGAGGCTCGCTACACTTACTTAGCTGCGAATATTTGGGATAAAAAATCCCATAGCTTTCCCGGAATTCCGGGCACTCGCTCATCCATGATCGTGAGTGCAGGCAGATTAAAAGTGGGCATCGTCGGCCTGACCACGCTCGATACGCCTACGACCACGCGTTCCGAATTTGTTCAGGGACTCGAATTTCGAGACATGGCGTCTACTGCGCTCGAGGAATCAAAAAAACTCCGGAGCGAAGGCGCAGACATCGTGCTTCTTCTGACTCACTCCGGGCTTTTTTGTAATATTCCGGTGGCCGAAGACCGAGGCGGCCGCGGCGGAATAGTAAAATCCGAATCGGATTTTCAAACCGGATGCGAATCCGATGGCGAAGTTCCCAGCCTCCTTCGGAAACTCCCGAAAGGGACCTTCGACGCCGTCGTCTCCGGCCACACGCACTCCCTCGTCCACCACTGGATCGAAGGCGTCCCGGTTATCCAGGGTGGAACGCGCAACAGCTTTTATAATCTGATTTATTTAACTTACGATTGGAACGCGAAAAAAGTGCGCCCTGAAAAAGCACGGATCGAGGGCCCACTGCCGATTTGTCCGAAGATTTTCGCAAACCAAAAAACGTGTAATGGAGAAGTGCCGGCCCCGCCTGGGGGACGGGGAGAACTCATCACTCCGAAAATTCGCGGAGTGGAAATCCAGAGCGATCCAGAAATGGCCTTACTCCTTCGCCCCACCTTCCTCGCAACCGAAGCTAAAAAAGAAGAAGTGGTCGGCTATGCCACACGTCCCATCCCGCACACGCGCGAAGTCGAATCACCGCTGGGAAATTTCGTGACCGATGCCGTGAGAGATTCGATTCATGCGGATGTGGGAATCATGAATCCGGGCGGCATCCGAGTCGATTGGCAGTCGGGGCCGATTCGCTACGCCGATGTTTTTCGCTCGCTGCCATTCGATAATTACATCGCGAAACTTTCCCTCACGGGGAAAGAGTTGAAGCTCCTGCTTCGAATCACGCACGGGGGGGCGAGAGGATTCTTTTCGACCTCGGGACTTCGCATCCGCGCGATCCGTCGCGAGGAACTCCCGAACTCGAGCGACCTCGACGGAAACAAGCACATCGATCCCTGGGAACTCGATCGGTTGATAGAGGCGACCTTTTCAAATGGAAATCCCATCGAAGACTCAAAAATATACACGGTAGCGACTCTCGACTTTCTGGTCGGCGGCGGCGATGGGCTGGGTTGGTTTATGAGCCGCATCCCAAAAGACCGGATTACGCCTGTAGCGGGGCCGGTGCTCCGCGAAGCCGTGGTTGCCTACCTGAAGAAGACCACGAGACCTGAGGGATTAAACAGCGCAAGCGAGCCGCTAGTCGACCCCGCCCATCCGAGACTCATTCTAGAATCTCGTCCGTCCTCGAAGTCTACCGGACGAAGTCGACGCGCGAAAAAGAACAAGCGCGTGCGCCAATAAGTTGCCGCGATTCTCTTTTTGGTGGAGTTCTTAAACTAGCGTTACACTCTAGGAATGAAGAACGACCTTCTCCAGTGGGTGGACCAGTCGATCGGGAAAGATTTCGAAAGAGCAAAGCGTGTGCTTTCGTTCGAAGAATACCTCCAAACGATCTCAGAAAATCCTGAACGCTCACTCCGCGGTAGCGCGCAGTACATGGCCGACATGATGGATCACTTCGGTCGCGCTGAATCCACTAGCGTCGATTCCGGAATGCCGGAACGGTTCAAGGTTTTCGACATGACTCCGACTTCACGAAAAGTGGTCGGCCAAGAATCCGTTCAGCACGGCATCTACGACACGCTGCGAACCTTTCAGCGTCAGGGCTTTAATAATAAGCTCATTCTTCTGCACGGTCCGAACGGGAGTGCGAAAAGCTCTCTCATCCACGCCATCATGATCGGCATGGAGCGGTACTCAGAGACCGCTGATGGATCGACTTACACCTTCAACTGGGTTTTTCCTCATGAAAAAATCACCAAAGGCGCGCTGGGCCTTGCGAATGCTTCGAGCAATGCGCGAGACGGTAAATTTTCAAGCTACGCGAAACTTCCCGACGAAGACGTGGCTGCGCGTGTTCCGTCCGATCTCAGGGATCATCCCTTTCTTTTAATTCCAGTCGAGCAACGACGAGCGTTTCTGGAAAATGTGATCGGCCGTGATAAAACGGAAAAACTTTGGCCATCCATTCCCTTAGCCCTCACGCAGGGAGATTTAAATCCGCGCTGTAAAGAAATTGCGACCGCGCTTTTAAAAGCAAATGGTGGGGATTTTAAAAAAGTCCTGATGCACGTCCAAGTGGAGCGATTCTTCTACTCCCGTCGCTACCGAAAAGGAATGGTGACCGTCGAGCCCCAACTCCACGTCGACGCCCAATTTAATTTGCTGGCGATGAACCGGAATTATTCAAACCTGCCCGCGTCGCTCCAGTCTCTGAACCTCTTCACACTTTCGGGTGATCTGATCGACGGTAACCGGGGCACGATCGAATACAGTGATCTCTTAAAGCGCCCAGTCGATTCTTTCAAATACCTGTTAGTTGCCTGCGAAACCGGATGCGTGAACGTCGGACCGGCGATCATCTACCTCGACACCGTTTTTCTCGGGTCGTGTAACGATCTCCAACTCGATGCTTTCAAGGAGTTTCCAGACTTCATGAGTTTCAAAGCGCGCATGGAACTCATTCGAGTGCCTTACCTACTCCAAATCAGCGAAGAAAAAGAAATTTACGCAGAAGAACTGCGCCAGGTTTCGCAAACGAAGGCCGTTTCGCCGCACACGGACTGGGCATTGGCTTCCTGGGCTGTACTCACGCGCCTGAAGAAGCCCAATTCCATCAATTTCCCGCCCGGAATTTCGACGCTCGTCGGAGCACTCACTCCGCTTGATAAAGCAAAGCTGCTGGATTCGGGCGAAATGCCGGCTCCACTCGGAGCCGAGGACCGAAAACTTCTGCGCGCAAATCTGAAAAGGATTCGCGAAGAGTACCAAAACGTACCGTACTATGAAGGACGCCTCGGCGCTTCCGCTCGTGAGATGAAATCGATCCTGTTTTCTGCCGCCCAACAAATCGATTTTCCGTGCCTCTCCCCGCTCGCGGTGATGCGCGAGATGGAAGAATTCGTAAAGCGGACGAGTGAGTATGAGTTCCTGCGCCAAGACGTCAAAGATGGGTACCACGATGCGGCTGAATTTATCCAAACTGTGCGCAGTGAATATCTGAACGTCATCGACCGCGAAGTGCGAGACTCGATGGGGCTCTACGATTCTCAACAGTGGGAAGACTTTATTCGGCGCTACGTAACTCACCTTTCTCTGGTACTGAAAAAAGAAAAACACAAGAATGCGCTCACCGGAAAGATGGAAGATCCCGACTACCCGCTGATCGAGGAATTTGAAGCCATCATCGAAGCACCCACAAATGAAGCGGAACTCCAAACCTTTCGAAATAACCTCATCGCCGGAATCGGTGCGTGGGCGCTGGATCATCCGAATAAGCCAGTCGTCTACGCGAAAGTATTTCCCGAGTACTGGCGCAAACTGGAAAAGCACTACTATCACTCGCAAAAAGAAGTGCTGACGAAAATGCACGACGCCCTCCTCATTTACGAACGCTCGCACGGGCAGTCGAGTGATGAGAGCGCGGTGAATTCTCCGAACGAGGCGCTGTCTGAGGGGCAGCGCCTCGCTCGCCAGACGGTCGAGAACATGCAAAGCCGGCTTGGCTACACGGAAGCGGGCGCAAAAGAAGTCATCACCTTTTTGATGAAGTCGAGGTACCACTAGATGTTAAAAAAACTCGCCTCCCTGAATGAACGCTTGATAGAAATCGATGAAAAACTTGCGGCCGCCGTTCGGACGATGGAGTTTCACCAACCAACCCGCTGCGGGATCGTGGCGATGGTGGCATTGCTCACTCTTTTCCTGCTTGCACTTTTTTCTCCGGAGAACGCGCAAGCATCGGTTAAATGCACGAAGCGCGCGGCCGATCCGCTCATCACACAGCGGTTTCAGGAATGCAGCCCGAGGGAAATGCTTTCTTACCTCTACAATAATATCGTGACGCCGTTCAGCTACGACTGCGCGATGAAGGTAAAGGACACCTGCCAGAAAGAGGACTGCGCCGCTCCGAAAGACGAAGAAAAAATTCATCGCTGTCAGGTGGCCTACGTCCAAGTCCTGAAGGGCTGCCAAGCAGACTTAGAGGGCGCCGCGAAAATGGCGCGTTGTAAGGATACGAAAACCTGGCCGGTCGAAGACTCGGAAACCGAGCTTCCGACGAACGCCAGCCGCTCCTCCACGGAGACTTTGCGCAGGACACATGCGGCCGAGTTTCTCCGTCCCTCTCAGGTCATGCGGGCTAGCCAATCAAGCCCTGACCGGCGCTAAATCCTCATATCCGGGAAGCCACCGAGCGTGGTAGTGCTTGGGCCACTTCCCATGAGTAATGTCACTCGCGATTTAAAAGCGAACACCTACACTGTGCGATACGCCGTCGGCCCGAACCAAAACGGGACCCGGCTAGACCATTTCCTAAAAGACCATTACCGGAAGCGTTCCCGCGAGCGCTTAAAGCAGGCAATCGAGCAAGGCGCTATCGGGATCGCCCGTAACCAAAGTCCCCACCTCCAGGTCGGAAAACTGAAAGCATCCACCCAACTCGTGGCCGGCGATGAAGTACTGGTCACGTCAGAGCGAAAAAATGAACCGGAAGTCGACTTTAACTACCGAGTCCTTTTTGAGGATGACGTTTTGTTTGTGGTCGAGAAACCCGCGAACCTTCCGGTGCACCCGTCGGGGAGGTTTTTCTTTAACACATTGCTGATTCATTTAAAGACGCAGGCCGCGACTCGCGCACTCACAAAACCACTAGAGAGCGACGAACTTTTTTACCTCGCCCACCGTATCGACAAAGAAACGAGCGGAGTCCTGGTGCTAACGAAAGATGCCGTCTCCTGCGCAAATATCGTGGCGCAGTTTGCGCAGCGAAAGACGGAGAAGAAATACCTCGCGATCGTCCGCGGCACTCCCCCAGACGCATTCGAAATCGATCAACCAATCGCGCGCTCTAAGAGTTCGAAAATCAGCCTGAAAATGGAATGCATGACCGAGGAAGAAGGGGGCCAAGTCGCTTCGACGAAGTTTAAGCGCGTAGCCACTCGCGGAGATTTTTCTCTCATCGAAGCCTACCCGAAAACCGGAAGGCAGCACCAGATCCGCATTCACGCAGAAAAAGCCGGATTTCCGCTCGTGGGTGATAAACTTTATGGGGTGGATGAAGAATTCGCCCTCCTCTTTTACGACCGCGATCGCCTCACGCCTGAAGCGGAAGCACGCCTCCTCATCCCTCGGCATGCCCTCCATGCGACGGAACTCACGTTTAATCATCCGACGTCGGGCGAACGCATGACGGTGAAGAGCCCGCTTCCGAAGGACTTAGAAGATTTTTTTAATTCTCAGGGTTAAGCGTGCCGCTTAAGCGGCAGCGTAGTCCCATGGCTAGAGATCGAACCGACCGCGAATGCTGCGGAAGAGTTTAATCGTATCGGGATCCGCCATTTGCAGAAACTGGGTTTGGGCGAACGCATCGACGCCTTCATTTTTCACTGCTTGCTCGATGTCTTGCATGTCGAGTTCGGTGCCGCGCTTCAACTTTAAAACCGTGAACAGGGTCAGCGAAGGTTTATAGATGATACCCTTCGGTCCCCGGCGTGAAACCAAGATTTGGTTCTGCCAATTCTTAATGCCTTCGAGAAAAAACCGGGCAGAAGTGTTCAGCGTCTTCGGATCGAGTCCGATTCGAGTGGCCGCGATCACCAGTTCTGCTTGGGCGTCGACCGCAGAAAGTTTCGGATGGCTGATCGAAAGTAAATCAAGTTCTTCGAGGGCACGGTTACCACCCGACTCGAGAGGGCCGACACTCCCGCCGAGCAAAAGCCACTTTCCACCCACCGTCTGACAAAGGTCTTCGAGTAAAGCATCCACCTTTGCAGCTTCCATGAAATCCTCCTTCGGCGTCACCGGTTTCTTCCTTATCTTAGCTGAAGAAAGCTCAGTAAGGCTAGTCTCCCGTGAAGGAGTCTCCTTCTGAATTCAGGCTCGCCAGCCAACTCGCTCAGGCTCACGTCCGACCGAGCCTCTGGCTTAGGCGTGGCGGGAAGCCAGAAGCTTTTTCGCCATTTCGACAAATCCCTGACCGCTGGGTTTCGACGTTAGGTAGGTCGGCGGCGTTTTCAGGCGGTCCATGAAATTTGCGAGATTTGCGACTCCCACCGAATTCGGAAAGTAGCGAAACATCGGCTCGTCGTTCGGACTATCGCCTGCGAAAATCCATTCGCTGAGTTTCGGAGGAATCGCCTGTGTGGCGGGAATGTGAAACATCTCCGGAAACGGCCGGCCGAGTCCGGGAGAACCCGCGGCAAGCCAGGCTTGAAACCCTTTTTGCTTATCGAAATCTCCGAACCAAGCGTTCACATGAATGCTGGAAACCTTCGCATGCGCTCCCGCTTTTTCGCATACCGAGACCAGTCGATCGACTTCACTTCTTGGCCAAGGATTTACGTCTTCACAGAAATCGATCGCCAGGTCGTTTTCACGGTAGAGTTGGTCAGATGCGAACTTGGCCTCGGGAAATTCTCGCAAGACGGTCGCACGAAGTTCCGCCATGCGTTTTTCACGCGTCGGATCTCCGCCAGGAGTTTCCAGTCGGCCGCGTTTCCCATCCTTCATAAAAAAAGTGAAGGCGCCGTTTTCTCCGACGATCGCGTCGATCGGCCAAAAGCGTGCGAAGTGATCGCACCAGCCTGCAGGTCGGCCAGTGATCGGCACGAGAAAAAATCCCGCGCGCTTTAAGTCCCAGAGAGATTGAAACGCTTCTGAGGACAGAACTCCTTCGGATGAAAACGTGTCGTCGATATCAAAAGCCACCCCACGGATACTCGCGAGCGATTTCGGTTCGACCGATAACCAATCCTTCGCGATCACTGACTGCCCTTTCGATTCGCTTCGCACACCCCACTCGTCGTGCGCGAACAATGGGCAGGAATCGGAACGCCGGGATGCCCACAGGGCTCGACGTGGATCGAGACGAGCGACCCTGGAAATTCCGCTTGAAGCTCATCTTCCATTTCGTCGCAAACGAAGTGCGATTCATTCACCGTCATTTTTCCGCAGAAAATCGCGTGGAAATCGAAATGCCGGTGCGCGCCGCTTTTCCGGGTGCGCAGTTCGTGGACTTCGATCACTCGAGGTTTAAACGAGGCGAGGATTTTTTCTGCGCTGGCGACCTCTGCGGAAGGCAGCACGCGGTCCGTGAGTTCGCGCACTGAGCGAACGACCTGGCGCCAGGAAATTGCGAGGATGTACCCCGCGATGAGAAACGCAATTGCCGGATCGAGCCACATCGCGCCGGTGTAATGGATCGCAACGAGCGCAATGAGCACCCCTCCCGCGGTGACTGCGTCGGCGAGAAAATGGAGCGCGTTCACTTCGATGGCGCTCGAATCAGTCTGGCGAGCGGCTTTCGCATTATGGAGGTAAACGAAATACGAAATGAAGAGCGAAGTTCCGATCGTCGCAATCGCGTAACCCGCGTGTTCGAGCGGCTCCGGATTTTTTACGTGCTTCAGTCCTTCCATCACGATGAAGACGGACGCGACGACTAAGAGAAGCGATTCCACCAGGCTTGAGAGCGTTTCGATTTTCCCATGCCCGAAAGGATGGTCTTCGTCTGCGGGCTTGCCGGCTTCGCGGATGGTAAAGAAAGCAATCGCCGCCGACACGAGGTCCAAGGCCGAATGGATTCCTTCGGAAAAAAGTCCGACGGAGTGGGCCCAAATGCCGACTGCCAGTTTAATCGCCATGAGAAAAAAGGCGGCAAAGAGTGCTGTGGTCGCCGCGCGCGCGCGAATTCCGGCTTGTACCGTAGTCGCGCCGCCGTGTGAATGCGTGTGCGAATGATCAGAGCGATTATTCTGGCTGATAAAGAATTCCTCCCGAGATGTAACTCTCGGTCTTATTTAAATTCACGCCGAGTTCGCCGATGAACCGTACGGCCGCCGCTTTAGGCTGGTACATCGCTCCGAGAACGATCGCGGTGGTCCACTTATAATGACCCGATCGGAACGCCGGTCCGAGTGGTAGCGCGAGGAAGGGTTCGACCACGTTGCCTTGGCCATCGTGAAAAGACTTATGGATGTACGGGATGGCCGCAGTTTCGAGCTGTCCGTATTCGTCGTGGTAGCGGTAGTAGATCGCTTGGGCGGCGATGCCCATGCCGGGTTGGTCACCGATGTCAGGCACGAAGTCGAAGGTGAAAGACCCACCCACTCGGAACTGTCGGCTGTCCGTGCCCGTTCCCAGAATCAGGTTTAAATTATTCAGCGGGGTCAGCCCTTGGGTATAGTGGATGTTTCCGGCCACCCCTCCCCCATGGGTCAGCGTGATTTCAGGTTCGAAACCGACCGCATTCTTTCCGGGCTCGACGAAGTGCGGCATATTGAAAAGGCCGGCTTGCGCCTGATGCAACGGGGAGAGGAACGAGATCGCCAAGGCAGAAAGAATGATTTTCAAGCCGCTAAGCCCACGGAACGCTGTCATTTTCATCCATTCACGCTCGCAAAGGTGATCCGGGAAATCAAGTGATTGACAGGGTTGCCGTCCTATCTTAATTCTATGCCTCGGTTCGGGCGTCCAACGCCTGCGCCCGATGTCTGTGGTAGCCATAGCTCAGTTGGTTAGAGCGCGGGATTGTGATTCCCGAGGTCGCGGGTTCGACCCCCGTTGGTTACCCCATTAAATGTTAGATGAAAAAGCCGCTTGGAGCACCAAGCGGCTTTTTTCGTTTTAGTCCAAGCATTTGAAATCATCACACCGGCTGCGAAGTCCTGAGTCCGAATCCAACGTGATACATCAAGAGATATCGCGAGTTCACTTCTCGTTTGCTTCTTTTTTCTAAAGCCAAAACCCTATTTTTCTTCAGCTTTTGTGAGCTTTCCTAACTTTTGCGTCCTAAAATTGTAGAGGCGGTTCCGCCGCTTCCTAGTCAATGAAGGACTTCCCCATGAATATCAAACCACTCGTTCCGCTCGCCGTTACCCTCGCTTTACTTGCCACATCAACCGGCCAGCTCCCAGGAATCATAGCCGCCATCCACTGAATTCTGGACTCATTTTTCCTAACTGATTTCCTTTCATGCCGCTTCGGTTCCGGGTGATGGCTCATCCCGCTTCGAAGCCCGGCTCTGCGATCGTCTGTTGGATTGATCGGGATTTCTGGAAATGAGGAGCTTTCATGTCGGTTAAACTCTTTGAAGAGCTTGGGACATAAAGAAACGAAAAGGGACATTAGCGGATAAAGGGGGTCGATCCAGGGATGAACTGAAGGAGTTGGAGCAAGCACCATTAATGCACGGTATATCCCAGCAGTGACGATTTGTTCATCAGTTCACTCGCGCTTCTCAGTATCACGAATTTCCCAAGAACTCCTTTTCGAAACGAGAATTAAATGACCTTCAAGACCATCGCGGTGCCGACTCGATGAGAATTTATCTACTCCGCTGCCGCTGCTGCGGTCGCATTGCCCTTGATGGGAAGTTGCTCCCTTTCGCCAAATAAAGCCGATTACGAGAAGATCGGACGCAATCAGAATGGGCGACGGACTATCTGGCGGGACTGCGGGCAGTCCAACGATCCCCCGATGGCTCGGATAGGCAGCATTTCCTTTGATCTTTTCCAAAAAGAGCGAGAATCGAAAATACGTTAATTAGATCAGAAATTCTTCCGGCATTGCAGTTTTCGTTTCTGAGAAGAGCGGCCTGTCACATCAAGTGGAGGTAGGACGCTGCTTCGAGCGCTTCGCACTTCAAGCTACTTCGAAGGGAATACGCACCTCCCTCTTAAATCAGACCGGAGAAGACCTAAAATTACGTCCTCAGTTCGCAAATTTTCTAGGCATCGGCAGTTATCGGCCAGATCTCGTCGTACGATTCGGTAAGGGCCCCCAAATGCCTTGGTCTCTCAGGCGACCGGTCGAAGAAGTGATTATTTAATGAGGTCGGAAGCAACCAATCCGCTCTCTACACATTGTCAGGGATGACCAACGAACTGAAAAATGGAAACCGTTCAGGGCGCCGGCGAATCACGTCCATTCTTTGCACCTTTGAGGATGCTAATTCGGCGCGACCGCGGACGACGATATCCCCACCATATCCAGAATAAACCGCGGATGTTCCGCCTTTTCGTCATACCGAAGCACGCCTGCATGCGACGAAAGGATTCCACTCGATATACTGAGGCCGAGTCCAGTCCCCGATCCCGTAGGCTTCGTCGTGAAAAAGGGTTCGAAGAGCCGGCGCTGAATTTCCGGGCTAATCGGAGGTCCGGAATCTTCCACCGCAAAGTGAATTCGTTCACCGACTCGTCCGGCAGTGATTCGAATTTTCGGCTCGGGTAATGACCGAATGGAATCATGAGCGTTATTCAAAAGATTTAGAATCACTTGCGAAAGGAGAATTCGGTCGCCTTCGACGAAGGAATCTCCGAGCTCTGGTGATAACGCGAGAGAAATTCCGGCATCCGCAAGTTTCTGCCGGCAAAATCCGAGTGCGTCTTGAACGCAGTCGGCTAGACACACTCGCTCGGATTTCCGAACCCCTCCGATTCCGGCAAAGACACGAAGACTCTTCACGAGGGTCGCGATTCGAACAACGATTTCCGCGATCACTTTGGATTGTTCGAGAATAAAACTGGCGTCTATTTTTTCTCTCGTGGCGTGCTGGGTGATGAGAGACGCCTTCGCTAAGATCAGAGCAAGCGGGTTATTCACCTCATGTGCCAGCCCCCCCGCCATCTCGCGCAATCCGGCGAGACGCGATCCATCCGCAACGTTTGCCCGCTCCTTGGCAGCATCTTCCAAATCAAAGAACGATCTTCTCAGGCGAATTTGGTCGCAGGTCTGACGCGTCAACATCTGGAGTCGCTGAATCTGCGCGATGTCCAGAGTCCTTGGGCGAGTATCAATTACACAGAGCGTACCGATACGAAGCCCCGGAACCACTTCCAAAGGGAATCCCGCGTAAAACCGCATCTTCGGTTCTCCGGTGACGAGCGGATTATCCCTGAATCGACTGTCTTCCAGCGTGTCCGTCACGATGAGCGGCTCTGCGCTCCGGATGGCATAATCACAAAACGCGACATCACGGGGCGTTTCTCGCGCCTCTAAGCCCACTCGTGCTTTGAACCACTGCCGAGCCTCATCGACGAGACTTATCAAACAGATTGGCGCATCAGAAATGAATGCCGCGAGATGGACGATTTCGTCAAATTCTCGCTCCTCGGGAGTGTCGAGCATCTGGCAGTCGATCAAACTTCTTATGCGGTCAGCCTCGAAACTCATATTTCATTAAGAATAAGCTATTTCGAGAACCATGCACTATTATTCCAACGGGAGTGCAAAAATGAAAACGATGGATCGGGAAGTGGTGTGGATAGTAGACGACGAAGTGGAGTTGGCAAAAGCTTATAGCGAATACCTCAGTGATCGGTATGAGCCTAAAATATTTCATTCCGTCGAATCCGCTCTAGCCGAGTTCGACCACGGAGAAAGCCCGCCAAAACTCATCGTTTCCGATTTAAAAATGCCGAAAAAAGGCGGAATCGATTTACTTCGCGAACTGCGGGAACGAAACCGTGAAATCCCCGCGATCATCATTTCCGGACACGCGGACAAAACCGATATCGCGGAAGCGACCTCCTATGAAATTAGCGGTTTCCTCGAAAAACCTTTCGAACCGATGATTCTTGAAGGAATGATTCAGCACACACTCGACACGCGAAGCGAGGCTACCCAGAGCGCTTCTCTCAACCGTATTTATCGAAAGCTGGCGGGAGAGATTATTCGCGCCTACGAAAAAAGATATGTGGCTGCGGAAAACGCCCTCTTCGAGCTCGGGGTTTCCTATCCAGAAAGCATAGAAGGAAAGCGCCGCTACATAGAGAATCTCACAAGAGAAAGACTGCTGAGCAATGAAATCGAAGAGATCGAACTGAAGTTAAATGCGTTCACGCAGAAAAATAACCTCGGTCGACTGCTTGAATCACTAAAGGACCGTACCTGAAAGATGTCCGATGACCGCGGTGATCCCCATCGCCAATGCGCCCCAGAAAACAACACGTGTGGCGCCCTTTAAAACATTTGCACCACCCGCACGAGCTGCGACCGCACCTAAGAGAGCTAAAAAAAGTAACGATGAAAAGGTCACAATCCAAACCAACTTATCCGAAGGCGAAATAAAAACCAGAATGAGAGGTAAGGCGGCTCCTAAAGAAAAGCTCGCCGCAGACGCGAGTGCTGCTTGAATGGGATTTGCACGGATTTCCGTAAAGACTCCGAGTTCGTCCCGAGCATGGGCGCCTAAAGCATCGCGCGCCATCAGCTGTTCCGCAACCTGAGCGGCGAATGAAGGATCCAGCCCGCGCTCCACATAAATCTGGGCGAGTTCTTTTTTCTCGCCCAGGAAATTCGAGTTCAGTTCGGACCTCTCCAAATCTAAATCTGCATTCTCGGTGTCTGCCTGGGAACTAACCGAAACATATTCCCCCGCCGCCATCGACATCGCTCCCGCCACCAAGCTCGCAACACCCGCGATCAAAATATTCGAATGAGCGGCGTGCGCAGAAGCTACTCCGACGATGAGGCTTCCCGTGGAAAGAATTCCATCGTTTGCTCCCAGCACCGATGCCCGCAACCAACCGATTCGACTCGAGCGATGCCGTTCCGTTAGATTGGTAATATTATTCATTTTTCCTCCTAAATTCGTACGTTCGATGCGCCTGCTAGCAAGTAATCGCATCTGGATGACAATTGTAAGAGATCCGTGCGCCTTCGACCGATTCTTCATCGTCCGATACTTAATGAGAAATTGGAAGCCAGTGGCAAATCCGGGCCCTGCTGCTTCATTCCTATTTGTAGATTAGTATTACCTGTAAAATAGACCTCAGCGGGCAGCCACCCTTCGCGCATCTTAATGTGGTCGCCATATTGCATCTTGGGAGGCATGCCCCGTATTGCTTCCGTTGCTACCGCAAACCCTCCCCACATCATTTCCCAGGAAAAAGTAAAGCTTTTCGCCCAATCTCTCTTTAGTGAGAATCGGCTGGTGACGCGACTTCTTCCGGTGTTCGACAACGCCCTCGTGCAGAAGCGCCACCTCTCGGTAGACTTGGAATGGTTAAGCCAAACACACTCTTTTACCGACACCAATGACCTGTATATTGAAACGGCACTGGACCTCGCCGAGCGAGTTACAACAGATGCTGCGACTCAGGCGGGTTTAGAGACTAAGGACTTTGATGTCGTGTTTTTCATTTCGACAACGGGGCTTTCCACCCCCAGTATTGACGCGCGCCTTTTTAATAAAATTCCAATGAATCCTCACATCAAGCGAATTCCCATTTGGGGACTCGGCTGCGCAGGGGGCGCGGGCGGCCTTGCTCGCGCTTACGATTATCTGAAAGCTTACCCTACTCACCGCGCACTGATTATTTCAGTCGAATTATGCAGCCTTTCATTCCAACACGGCGATCAATCGAAAACCGGGATTATCTCTGCAGCACTTTTCGGCGACGGTGCCGCCGCATGTGTGATGCTCGGAGATAAAGTTTCATTTCACGATCATGGGCGCCCTCAGCCGTCCGTCTTGGGAAGTCTTTCTACGATTTATCCAGACTCGCTCGACGTGATGAGTTGGAGAGCAACGAGTGAAGGGTTCACGGTTCAGCTCTCCAGGGACATTCCAACGATTGTGACTTCGCTGGTTCAAGAAAATATTGATGAGCTGGTCCGCGAACGTGAGCTCAGTAATGCGGACCTAAAACACCTCATATTCCATCCCGGCGGAACGAAAGTCCTTCAAGCTTATGCCGACGGGCTCGGAGTTCCACTCGAACGCTTAGACCAGTCTGCCGGTGTACTCCGAGATTTCGGAAATATGTCGAGCGTGACCGTCTATTTCGTTTTGCAACGCTATCTGGAAAGAACAAAGCCCCACTCCCAAGAATATGGCCTCGTTGCCGCCCTCGGCCCGGGTTTCAGTTCCGAACTCGTCCTTCTGAAATGGGAATAAGATGAACCACACGGTCCTTTTTTTCGTCCTGCTCCTCGTATTCCTGATCGTTCAGCGGCTCGCTGAACTGAAGATCGCAAGCCGAAACACTGCCAAACTCTTGAAAACAGGAGCGGTGGAATTTGGCGGGAAACATTACTGGGTCCTGGTCGCGCTCCACACTGCTTTTTTCCTGAGCTTAATCGCGGAGGCTTCTGGACGCGCTCTCGAAACATCGAAACTTTGGTCGATTTTTTTAACGATCTTTATCGTCGCTCAGATGGGGCGGGTCTGGGTCATCCGCTCGATGCACGGGCGTTGGACAACCCGGATTATTGTTTCGCCTGGCAAGCCACTCGTGAACCAGGGTCCGTTCCAATATATTCCCCATCCGAATTACACCATCGTTGCCGTCGAACTCTTTGTCATACCGATGCTTTTTAATCTCTACCTTACGTCTGCGGTCTTTACCGTGGCGAACGTATGCGTCCTTCTCTTCATTCGACTTCCAGAAGAAACTCGAGCGCTTCGCTGGGCAAGCGGCGAGCAGAAAGACCACAATCAAACGTCGCCTCATCTTTCAAAAATTTCTTCATAGGTGCTCTATTTTAAGTCTGTTGTCGGTTAAAACATTTCGGATCATGGTTTGCATCCTGTCAGTGTCTCCAATCCTACTGCAGTCGTCCTGGGCAAGGTTGGAACTCACATCGACGAAAGCCGTTCTGTACCGAGCAGGTACCCATCGGAAAACTCCCCTTTTTCGTTACTCCCGGTCTGTGACTGCCCGATCTGCCGGCGTTATCCGCTCCGAAACTCGCTTTACCGACATGTCCGGAAAATTGGTTTATTTTGAGACTGCCGACCTGAAGGATGGAAAGATACTCCGCTATGAGTGGAACCACCAGCAAATGGGGGAATCGGGCAATGTAGAAATTAAAAATGGGAAATCCTTCTACACCCTCTGTAAGGGCGAAAAAACTCAGAAGGAAATTGCCGAGGCACCCGAGAATTTAGTGATCGGACCGAGCATCATCACTTATGCACAAGACCACTGGAAGGAACTGAAGAGTGGCTCATCGGTCGACGTCAGAATCGGAGTTCCCGATCGCATGAATGATTACGGATTTCGCTTCTCGGCATTGAAGCAATCAGACTCGGAAAAAAGTGACAAAATACAGATTAGCCTCTCACCTACAAGTCCTTTCGTGGCCGCGGCGGTGAAACCGATCATTTTCACTTTTTCTAAAAATGGAACTCACCTCCTGATGACCGAAGGCATGTCGCTTCTAAAAGTGATGAAAAACGGCAAGTGGGATGACCTCATTGCCGAGACCGTCTTTAAATAAGCCAACCCAATTCATGCGTTCTTCCGAGAGGCATCAGCTACTTGTTTTTACTTTCCGCTTTCAGCTCTCCAGCAGTTCCACCCCATAGGGGCCTTCGTCAAATAAATCGGAAATCCTGCGATACTCACCGTGAAAAGCGCCACCAGTGCTGGCGCAAGCATCGCAGAGAAGGTCACGAGGCTATAGAGCACCACCCCAAGTAAGATAAAGAGCACCGCTGAAAACAAGCCTTTGAAAGATGCCAACAAAATCTTTTTCATTTTTACTTCCGTCTCTAAATGCCGTTAAGTCCTGGCTTTCGCTTGCCGAACTCAGTGGTTAAAAAGCAATAGACATGCCAGCAACGGATCCACATCCACGAGATCACCACCGCTTGCAATTCGAAAAATGGAAATTCACGAGCCGATAAAGTCGCGCAGACGGGCCGATTTGTCTCATGACTTGATCGGGAGCTCGTACGGAGTTAAGCCAGTTACTCACCCCCCAAGCTCAGGTTAAACCGATGCCCTATTTTCTTGCCCCTCCCATTCGAAAAAAAGATCCCGCGCTCTGGGGCGAAGGCTCCCCTTATTCGAGCGAAGTGATCTACGACATCTGCTCGGGCAATCCAGTTGATCCACCGACCCACTATGAGAGCCACCAACTGAAGCCGCATAGTGTTTGCCACTTCGATGCTCCCGGACACATCCATGCAGACGGATTGAAAATCGACGGACTCTACGAAAAAGATCCGACTCTCTTTTACGGTGCCG
>JACMQW010000042.1 GCA_014376785.1 Oligoflexia bacterium | reverse complement strand
TACCGTTTCAAAGATTCGAAGATGTCCACGCGCAAAGGAAATTTCGTCACTCTGGAAGATGTTTGGGGAATGGCAAAGGAGCGAGTGGCAGCGCTGATGACCGAACGCGGATCGAATGCCGGAATGTCGGCTCCGGAGTTTGAAGAGATCGTCGATAAAATTTCTCTGGCCGCCATCGTTTTTCACGATTTGCACGCGGACCCAGTGCGGGATGTGGAATTCGATCTCGAACGGGTGGTCGACTTCGAAGGCGAAACCGGCCCGTACCTTCAATATGCCCACACCCGCTGTCTGTCGATTCTTCGAAAGGCCGCCGAAGCGGGCGTTCTTCTCCCGACCTTCCCGGCCACTACGGGAGAAAAAGGCGCGGAATTGGAGAAGGCAGTGGCGCTCGCTGAAAATCAATTAGTGAAAGACGAAGAGATTCGGCTTGTGAAGATGCTCGGCCAATTTCCTCTGCATCTCGAAAGAACCCTCGAACATCGCAAAGCTTCCCAACTCGCCCACTACCTCGTCGACGTGGTAAAGACGTACGGTGAATTTTACCGTGAATGCCATGTGCTCGGGCAGGAGAAAGCATTAACCGAGGCAAGGTTGCTGCTGGTCGAATCGACCCGGCGAGTGCTTGCTCAGGGGCTAAGACTCCTCGGAATTCCGCTTCCTGACCGGATGTGATTGGCTGACCGAAAGGGAGGTTCCATCCCTCACGATTCGGTTCTGGGCTTCGAGAATTCCTCTGCATGAGTCTTCCGCCGGCGATGAAAAGGGAGAGCGGCCATTCCCAGGTCCGCTCTCCGTTATTTTTCTTCTGCTCTGTTCTGCTGAACTAAACTTCTGAATTACTTTGCCCGTTTGCTCTTCTCTGTTGCTCTTCTATCCACTCAGGAGTCGGAAGCCGAAACTCATCGACTGAACTTATCAGGGTTTCAGGGTCGTTAAATTTTTAGACTTCTTACCTCTGAGCGACCGATCTAGTTTCCTTTCGACACTTGTCAGGGTCTGGTTTCTTCCCAATCGGAGTCGCTTCGGCACTGAATCAGGCTGAATTCAGTATGAAAATCGTCCGAAGCGGACTGTCACCCAGAGATAAAGCGAACTTCGTGCCAGACCAAAGGACGAGAACGGAAGAATGCGGAGCCTAAAGCACAGGGAGTGGCTCTAGCGACGATTTCCCATCAAGCGGAGCAAATTCACGAAGAGATTAATAAAGTCGAGGTAAAGAGTCAGCGCTCCATAGATCGCTCGTTTCTTATTTTCTTCCGTGCCTTCACTGCCGGCGACATTCATTTCCTTAATTTTCTGAGAGTCGTATGCCGTCAGACCCGCAAACACGACCAGTCCAATCGCGGAATAGGTCCTTGAAGCGACGTCCCCCATCATCGATGGAAAAAACATCGAAAGAAGCGCATACCCGACCATCCCGAAAAGTCCCATCATGCAGAAGGAACCCACCGGGCCGAGGTCGCGTTTCGTCACCAATCCGAAACCAGACAGCCCCGCAAACGAAATCGCCGTTAAACCGAAAACCTGGGCGATGCTCTGAGACTTATAAATCATGAAGAGCACTGAAAAAGTGACGCCGGTCAACGCAGAATAGAGAAGGTAAATGAGGGTGGCAGCGGTCGAATTCAGTCGGTTCACTAAAAAGCTTAGACCCAGCACTGCCGCGAATTGCAAACCGATGACGGTATAGAAAAGCGCAGGACTTTGCATGAGTCCCTGCATCAGCGCTGGCTCTGTCGAAAGCTTGAAAGCGACCAGCGCGGAAATCCCGATTCCCAAAGTCATCCATCCATAGACTCTCGTCATGAAGCGCGCGTTTTCAGCTGCGATTCGAGATGAAGAATATTCAATACCGCGTTCGAAATTGGAGTTTTGCATGGCTTAAGCTTACTCCTCCTATCCGCATTGCCAATCGCATTCGCGATCAAAAAAACTCTCTAGCCCCCCTCCTAAACTCGGTGATAAATCAGAGGAATGAAAAAACATTTCCTAGTCCTCCTCACGGCTTCCCTCGTCCTCCCCTTGTATGCCGCAAATGCGAAGAAATCGGATTTGACGTCTGAAAAAGCGAAACTCAGCTACGCCATCGGCCAACAAATCGGCCGTCAGCTGAAAAACGATCAGTTCGACATCGATGCGGACGTGCTCTCAAGCTCCATCAAAGACGCATCCAGCGGCAAACCGTCCAAACTAACCCCAGCGGATATGCAAGCCGTCATGATGAAGGCACAGCAAACCGTCGCTGCAAAAGCCGGCGAGAAAGCGAAAGAAAATAAAGAAAAAGGTGAGAAGTTCCTCTCCGAAAACAAAAAGAAGAGCGGCTTGAAAACCACGGCGAGTGGGCTTCAGTACGAAGTGATGACTGAAGGGAAAGGCGCATCACCGAAAGCGACCGATACGGTAAAGGTTCACTACAAAGGCACGCTCCTCGACGGCACGCAGTTCGACAGTTCTTACGACCGTGGGACCCCAGCAGAATTTCCTTTGAACGGCGTGATCAAAGGTTGGACGGAAGCGTTGCAACTGATGAAAATCGGCGGAAAGAATAAACTCTTTATTCCGGGCGACTTGGCTTACGGACCAGAAGGACGTCCGGGCATTCCGCCGAACTCGACTTTGATCTTTGAAGTCGAGTTGCTCGAAATCACTCCGGCGAAAATTTAAGCAACGACTGTTTTTCCAAGAAAAAGGGAGCCGGATACTTCCGGCTCCCTTTTTCTTGGTTTTTGATGAAGCTCGAATAGTCTAATCCGTTTAACCGCTCCCGCCGCTTTTCGATTCTGGGCGTTGATTCACGACCGCTGCGAGGTATTCTCTTCGCATCTGCGCAATGAAGTCGATCTTGATTTCTTTCGGACATGCCGACTGGCACTCCCCGATATTCGTGCAATGACCGAAACCTTCTTTGTCCATCTGCTCGACCATTCGAAGCACTCGGCGCTCACGCAAAGGATGTCCTTGAGGAAGCATCGCAAGGTGGGTGATTTTCGCAGAGGTGAAGAGAGACGCCGAACTATTCGGACACGCCGCGACACAAGCGCCACAACCGATGCAAGCAGCGGCGTCCATTGCCTTATCCGCATCGGGCTTCGGGACGAGAATCGAATTCGCATCCGCGTGAGGACCCGTTTTCGCTCCCGTATAACCGCCCGCCGCGATGATGCGGTCGAAAGGAGACCGATCGATCACGAGATCGCGAATGATTGGAAAAGCCGCTGCACGCCAAGGCTCGATCACGATCGTCTCGCCCTCGGCGAACTTCCGCATGTAAACCTGACAAGTCGCGGCTCCCCGCTCCGGACCATGGGCTTGGCCGTTGATGAAACAGGAACAGGTTCCACAAATTCCTTCGCGGCAATCGCTCTGGAACTCGACTGGAGCAATCCCCTTTTTCGTCAGGTCCTCGTTCAAGAGGTCCATCATTTCAAGAAAGCTCATCGAAGCGCTGACGCCGTCGAGTGAGTAGTTTTCGAATTTTCCTTCTGTCTTCGCATCTTTCTGACGCCAGACTTTCAGCTTTACGGTCATGTTCTTGGAACTCGTCTTCGTACTTTTCGCGTGATTCGACATAGTCCGTCTCCCTACTTGTACGACCGGGTGGTCGGGTGAACGTGTTCAAACACCAGCTGCTCTTTATTCAGAATCGGCTTGGAAGGATCGCCCGAGTATTCCCAGGCAGATACGAACGCGAAATTCACGTCGTCCCGTTTTGCTTCGCCGTCGTCTTGTGATTCCACACGGAAATGTCCACCGCAACTTTCACGACGCTCGAGCGCATCAATCGCCATGAGTTCACCGAGCTCGATAAAATCCTCGACTCGAAGCGCGACTTCGAGAAGTTGGGTTCGAGCCTTCCCTTCATCCGGAAGCACGAGTTGGAAACCCGAGTTAAATTCCGCGCGGAGTTTCTGAATGCGGCCGATCGCGGTCTTAAGGCCCGCTTCCGTTCGCTCCATGCCGACGTACTCCCACATGATTTTTCCGAGCTCTCGGTAAATCTCCATTACCGTCCGCGATGCTCCGCCGTTTTTAGCCGTTTCACACCCTTTTTTACCCAGGGTCATGATCCGTTCTAGACGCTTGCGAGTATCGCTCTCTGCGGAGACGAATTCCGGGGCATCGGTTTTCACCGGATCCATTTTCGTCGAGGCGATGTAATTCGTGACCGTGAACGGCGCCACGAAGTAACCATCGGCCAGACCTTGCATGAGTGCAGATGCCCCGAGGCGATTCGCACCGTGATCCGAGAAGTTCGCTTCTCCGAGCACAAACAATCCCGGGATGTTCGACATGAGGTGGTAGTCGACCCAGAGTCCGCCCATCGTGTAGTGAACCGCCGGATAAATCCGCATCGGCACTTCGTAAGGATTTTCGTCGGTGATCTCGCGGTAAATATCGAAGAGGTTACCGTACTTTTCACGGATCGTACTTTCACCGACTCGTTTTATCGCATCTCGGAAATCGAGGTAAACCGCGAGTTCCGATTCGCCGACCCCTCGACCTTCGTCGGTTACCTGCTTCGCGGCCCGAGACGCCACGTCACGAGGCACGAGGTTTCCGAAAGCAGGATAACGGCGCTCTAAGTAATAATCGCGGTCTTCTTCAGCGATTTCGCGAGGGTCTTTTTTACAGTCTTCTTTTTTCTTTGGCACCCAAACGCGTCCATCATTTCGAAGCGATTCCGACATGAGGGTGAGTTTCGATTGATTTTCTCCGCTCTGAGGAATGCAAGTCGGATGAATTTGAGTGAAACAAGGATTTCCGAAAAGCGCGCCGCGCTTGTGCGCACGCCAGATGGCAGTCGCATTCGAGTTATAAGCATTCGTCGAGAGGAAAAACACCCGGCCATAACCCCCAGTTGCGAGGATGACGGCGTCCGCGACGTGGCGTTCGATTTCTCCGGTGAGCAGGTTTCGAACGATGATTCCGCGCGCTTTTCCATCGACGATCACGAGGTCGAGCAGCTCACGGAAAGTGTGCAACTGCACTCCGCCGTCATCGACTTGTTTCATCATCGCTTGGTAAGCACCGATCAAGAGCTGTTGGCCGGTCTGCCCCCGCGCATAAAAGGTCCGGGAGACTTGGGTACCGCCGAAAGATCGGTTCGCAAGCTCACCGCCGTATTCGCGCGCAAACGGAACCCCTGCGGCCACACTCTGATCGATGATGTCGACCGACACTTCAGCGAGACGATGGACGTTCGCTTCACGGGAACGGTAATCACCTCCCTTAACGGTGTCGTAGAAGAGGCGGTAAATGCTGTCGCCGTCATTCATGTAATTCTTCGCCGCGTTGATTCCGCCTTGAGCGGCAATCGAATGGGCACGCCTTGGAGAATCGCTGATGCAGAAGTTTTTAACCTGATAACCCTGTTCAGCGAGTGAGGCCGAGGCCGATGATCCCGCTAAGCCGCTGCCCACCACGATCACGGTGTGCTTTCGTTTATTCGCAGGATTCACAAGCTTCATATCGGCTTTGAATTTTTTCCATTTTTCGCCGATCGGACCGGCGGGAATGCGTGCATCGAGAGGTTTATTCATGAGATTTCTCCAAGCCGGAAATTAGACGAAAAAGTAGATGTAGAGCGGGATCGTTAGGAACCCGAAGCCAAGAAACACGCCGAGCACTCCGCCGACGAAATAGATCTTATTTGAATTGTTTTCTTTCGTGAGGCCGAGCGTTTGAAAAGCGCTCCAGATGCCGTGCCGCAGATGGAAACCGAGCATGACCATGACTGCGGTGTAGAGAACGGTGATCAAAGGCTTTTTAAACTCTTCGACGACGAGGCGGTGAAGATCTCGTGCCTCTTCGTTATTCACTTGGACCGCGTATCCTTCAGCAAGTCCGCGTCCGTATTTAAAATGAATCACGTGGAGCACGATAAAAACCAAGAGAACGGATCCCGTCACCATCATGTTATTCGAAGCCAGACCCCACTTCGAGTTGCCTGCCTTCGACTGCGTGACCGCATATTTCACCGGTTTCGCACGCTGTTTTAAAAATGCGAGCCGAATGCCGTTGTAGGCATGAAATCCGAAAAAGGCGACCAAGCCGACTTCAGCCGCGTAGAGCAGAACTCCGAAACTCGCCAGTTTCTGAGCGTAAGCATTAAAGAGCGAACCTTCTTTTTGGTAGAGCAGAAAGTTTCCAGAGAGGTGGGCAACGAGAAAGCCCACAAGAAGAAGTCCAGTGATGGCCATCACGAACTTCCGACCGAGGGTCGAAGAGGCGAAATTAGTTTTCATGGTGGAGATCAGAATACCCGATCATCCCCAATACCGAAATCGGAAAAGCCTTCGCTTAAGCCGCTTCGGAAGAGGATACCGTGCGTTTGTGAAAAAGGTGCCACCATTCCTTGAAAGAGGTCGAAACGCCCAGATGAAGCGCATCGAGTCGAGTGCCCGTCGCGATGATCTCGGTGAATCCGAGGGCTACGGGTCCATTCACGGCCTCGATGAGGAGAAATTCTTCTGACGCACCGACTACGGTTTGGACCAGGTCCGAATCAGCACTCAATTCGGCATCCGAAACCAGACCAAAGAGCACGGTAATGGGCACCCAAAGTTTGACGGTTTTACTTTCGCAGTGAAAGGCGACGATCAGTCCCTTTGAGTCATGGGCATCGGCCCCGAGCCTCTCCCAGAGTTCGAGCTTACTGCGGAGAACCCTCAGAACTTCGCGTACCATCTCGAACGTGGTTTCGCCGAGCTGGACCCATTCCGCCTGGGAAGGTGCCCTCGCGTTTCGAACGGGCAGAAGGGGCGGTAGACCCTCTTCAAACAAATGGAAGGCTTTTACGAGCAAACGAGCCTCGCCAACCATGCCGCAGATCCCTTTCAAACTATGAATGGGTCGGTAAACCGCAGACAGCTGGTGCACCGAAGCGCTGGGGCCGGCGTCCCGAAGAATGGCAAACGACGTCTCGGCTTCCCGAAGGAGTCGTTCAACGTCTGTCGTGAATGTGCGGAGGACCGCGTACTTCCTAGGCATCTCAAGGACCTCATCGGCAACGATTTCACGAAAGTGAAGGAACTTTACGAAACCGATTTTTCCCTGACTCAGGAACCGCCCTTCCTTCAATCGCCGCCGGGATTTCCAGCCGTAGACTTTCTCTGGCCCCTGCCATAATCACCTTCCATGCGGACTCTTCTCCTCATCCTACTCGTCTCATCCACTGGCTTCGCTCGAAAGACCGTCCAGGCAGGAGAGATCGATGCCCAACTCCTCCGAGGCGCAAGCCCTCGGCAAAGCTGCCAGTGGAATCTGCTGAAAGAACTCGGTTGGCGGGCTGAGCGATCGACCAAAACCGGATTTTCGATCTCTCCACAGCTTGCCTGCCACTCCGATTCTTTCGTAATCGAAAATCCATCTGGGCTGATTTTAAAAATCTCAGAAAAGACCTCCCCGCTTGAACTCTCCCGGCTCCAGTCTGAATTCGAAAAACTACTGACTTCGAAAGAGACTTTTTGCGGGTACAAGCACCTCGTCTCGAAAGCGGCCGTGCTTGCGGCTGAAAAACTCGTGGCTAACCCAGACTTCGATTTTAAAACCCTCCAGTGGGGGTTCATCCAGTTCGGAACCACCCGAGATTTTCCCAAGCAAGCCTGGAAAAACACCTGGATACCGAGGAAGCTTCGCTACGTTCCGAAAAGCCCCCCCTCGCGTGCCATTGAACAGTTCTACTTCGGTCGCGTGCGGTCAGAATGCGCCGTCGGTCTCCAAGCCGCCGAAATGGCCATGACCTATGAACTTTTCGGTGCCCTAGGTTTCGATCGTTCCTTTTCATCACGCGAATTCACGATGGGGACCTATGCCTCCATCAACGACGACGAACAAATTTTCCACGGTGAGGATCTGGAAGACCGAAATGTCATCGACCAAGAAGGAAAATTTCTTCCGGCAAAAGGGGTGACCGGACTTATCGGCTATTCAGGCTATCTAGAGAATGTCTACGGCGAAGACTTTCTCGACAATAAGGCAAATCGTGGAGAAAACTTTCTCATTTTGCGCGCGAGTGAAGCCGCCGCTCAGGCGATCGCCCGGGCCGGTTCGTTTTCTGAAATGAATGACTTGATGAAACAAGTTCAGAAATTAGTCGAGCAGTCGGAAAACCCCAAGCGAGAAGCCAAAGAGATTTATGCCGACCGTTTTTCAACGATGCCTAATGAAAATAAATCTCACGTCCACACCGAGGTCGATCGCTTACTCTCTCGGCCCGAATTTACGGATTTGCTGCTCTTTGTGCAGAGTAGTCGACACAACGAAAAAATTCGCGAGCTCCGCTATCACGTTAAAAGACTTCTGAAATTAAATCCGCGAACTCCGTATAAAATTCGACTTTATCGAAGTCCGATCGACACGCAAATTTTTCAGCGGTTTACTGCCGAGCGCATGGATTCATGCCTCGTCAGTCGCTAGATCTGGCGCTAGATCTGGAAGTTTCGGTGCGGCTGATATTCGCCGACCCATTCCCGGAGTTCGCAGCGCGACGTCATGCCGTCGATTTCGACAAAAGCGAAAGTACGGCGCAGGTGCTGGCCTAAGCCTGACCAATCGAGGTTGATCATCCGGGTCCACGTGCCCGTGTTGATGTATTGTTTGCCATCCGGCCAAACTTTATCCATGGGGCGGTGAGTGTGTCCGAAAATAACCGTGCGCAGATCCGGCCGCACATCCAAGAGTTCACGCGCTTCATCTTCCAAGTCTCGAAAGAGTTGCGTTTCTTGGCGGAGGATTTCGATCGTCGCTCCCCACTTCGATCGCCCCTGCATGATAAGAGCGATGCGAGTTTTCAAAAAGTAGTAAAGCGATAGCGCAAGAAACCGGACGGTAAACCACGGATCCAGAATCAACCCAAAGAGCGCGAATACTTTTACCGGGCGCACTTTATCGACGTAAGAGCGCTCCCATTTCATCCGATTAATGATTTTGATGACGTAGATACTTCCCCACGGCATTTTCAGAATCGGCTCATCCACGAAATCAACGAGCAGCGGTTCGTCGAAATCCATCGCGTTCCCCGCTTCGAATTGGTTACCGTGCCGAACCTCGACCCCGCCCTCATAGGTAAGGCGGTCCCGGTCCGCGACGACTTCGACCTTTTCGGAGGGGAATTTTCCGTCCGGATCCCACTCGCGCGTGATCCGTTCGCGAACCAGCGGGAAGAAGAGTTCCGCGTCGTGATTGCCGACTAGATAGGTCAGCTTCTTACCCGGCCTTGAAGCAAAACGTCTCAGGGCCAACATCACTTTTGGATGTCCCTTCATGATCGCTTCCGTCTTCAATAGGGCCATGGACTCCGTCACGGATTCCTCAAATTCGCCCTGGATCGGCACGTTCAAATAATCAAAATAGTCACCGTTTAGGATGAGCTCGACATCGACCGGAGACCCATCCAGGTGGTTTCCATAGGTTCCAGTGGAGAAATGATCGAAGAAATAGACCATGTCATCATCGTTCAGGAAGTCTTCGTGAGGATTCGCCCTCCCCTCAAAAAACCTTCCGGCTGAGAGGTGACAGTCACTGATCACGATCTTATACTTCTTCTGAGAGGGAACGCTTTCCAGCACCTCGGAGCTCACTTCCCTAGTCTATCACCGATTTTCAGGGGAAGACCAGTCGGCGGATCTTGACTTTATGGGTCAGCTGCCGCAAATTCGCTGCACTTATGGCAGATCCAACGAAGAAATGGTCCGACAACGTCCCTGGCAAGTATTACGTCGACGATCAGTGTATCGATTGTGACGCTTGCCGGACAGAAGCTCCCGATAACTTCCGCCGAAACGACGACCATGGCTATTCTTACGTCTATAAGCAGCCCACCACGCCGGACGAGCTAGAGAAATGCACCACGGCTATGGAAGCCTGCCCCGTCGAAGCCATCGGCACTGACGGTTAATCTGGCTTACTCGTTTCCTGAGCTAATTTCTTGAAACGCAACAAAACCGGGTGAGCGGACCGACGTTGAACGTTGAAAACGACAGTCGGTGGTCGCATGTCTCATTCAGCTTTTTTTGGAGCTGAATGAACGGCACTTCGCCACAAATAAAATTAGGCGGCACCGCTGCCGGTGCGCGCACCGCAGATTCAATGGGGTAGCCGACCTCAGAAATTTCTCGAATTTCCGCCGCTCCTGCGTTCGCCATAAAAAAGAGAGAAACCACTAAGATGAAGTTTTGAGCCATGGAATAGCCTCCTTCATTTAGCATAAACAAAGTTTCGTTTCGTTTCTACCGGCAGAATCTGTCTGACAAACGAATCTCGAAAGATTAACGAATCCCCGCCACGTACGCGATCCAAGCATGCGAGGGATCCCCCTCCTCCATCGGGACGTACTCTCCGGTGCCATTCCCCTGACGATCGGAATCTTCCCAGAAAACGTGGCTCTTAGAAAACCCTGCCTCTGCAAGCAGTTCCCGAATTTCTCGAATTCCCCAGAGCCGCCAATGGTATTCGAACGCATTTTTTATCCACCGTTTGTTCGGCAGCTGGAAGTGAATCGCGTAATCATTGATCGCCTGAAGGGCGTCGAAATCATCCTGCTCCCAAACGTATTTCACTCGGCCGATTCCGGGCGCCGTAAACATGCGTTTCTCTTCCATGCTTTCTTGCATGCCTTCTCCACCAGCCATCTCTAAAAAGAGTGCGCCGCCGGGCTTTAAACTCATGCGCGCGGCTTTGAAATATTTCAAAAGTGTTTCGCGTTCTTTGAAAATGAAAAAGCTGAAATTGCAGGCCGCAATTAAATCGAATTTTTCCCGCGTGGGCTCGAGGACATTTTTCAGTTCGTGGCGAAGCCGCGTCTGTTCATCGGCCTTCAATTCGGATCGGTGGAAACGCTCATAATAGCCGATCGGTTCTGGATCGAGATCCAAGCCTAAAGCGGTGCGATCTTTCGCTGACCGTACCCACTCCATGCTGATCCGAGACGTTCCACAGAAGTCTTCGCGTAGAGATTTCGCTTTCTTCTTCGTCATCCAAAGATAGAACCGAGGGAAATGTTTCACGTGCCACTCCGGACACTGCACGGCGCGTTCGTAGAGGTAATATTTCAGATCCGTCGGACTGAGCGCTAACTTCGCCTTCGTTCGCGCCACGGATCAGTTAAACTTTCCGATTTGGATAATCTGGTTCGGATCGATTCCTTCCGCGGCCATGATCGCTACCTTATGAGCAACGCGTTTACCGAATTCTCGGAACGTAAGCGACGTGGCAGAGGCCGGGGCAGAAACCGTAATCGGACGGCCATTATCTCCCCCCTCCCGGATCGCCGGAACGATCGGGATCTGAGCGAGAAGTTCCGTCTTAAATTTTGCTGCGAGAATTTTTCCGCCGCCTTCACCGAAGATGAAATATTTTTTGTCGCTATCATCGGGTTTAAAGTAGCTCATGTTTTCGACCACTCCGATAATCGGAATGCGCACTTTATCGAACATCGCCCAGGCTTTTCTCACGTCTTGCATGGAAACTTCCTGCGGAGTCGAAACGAGGATCGCGCCGGTGACGGGAACCATTTGCGCAAGGGAAAGCTGCACATCGCCGGTGCCCGGAGGCATGTCGACGATCAGGTAATCGAGCATTCCCCAGTCGACTTGATGACAAAACTGGCTAATCACGGAGTGGAGCATCGGTCCACGCCAAACGAGCGGCTGATCGGGGTCGATCAGAAATCCCATCGACATGATTTTCACGCCGTGAGCGGTCGGCGGAATGAAAAGTTCGCCCTTGGTTGGATGCTGAATGATTTTCGGCTGCTCGGTTACACCCATCATGGTCGGAATGTTCGGTCCATAGACGTCGGTGTCCATGAGGCCGACTCGCGCGCCTTCCAGCGCAAGCGACATCGCTAAATTTACCGCGACGGTGGACTTCCCGACTCCTCCTTTTCCAGACGAAACGGCGATGATGTTGGCGACGCCTTCGATGCTTGAAACGCCGCCTTTATTCGCAGGTGCTCCGCCGATCGGAGCGGAAGGGGTTCGGTTTGCTCCGCGCACGACGGCGTCGAGTTTAACCGCCACGCTTTTCACTCCGGGAACCGCGGTGATCGCCGCGCGCACTTCGGATTCGAGTTTCGCTTTCATCGGATGGGCGGGAGTCGAAAGGACGAGCCGGAGGCTGACGGCTCCATCGGTCGAGACTTGGAGATCCTGAATCATGCCTGCGGTCAGGACATCCCCTTTAACGTCTGGATTAGAAACAGAACGAAGGGCGTGAAGGATCGTCGCGGAGTCGAGAACAGATGAATTTTGGGCCATGGGAAAGAACTATCACGAATAGCGAGAACCTCAACGACTTGCGGGACTGCGTGCCGCGTTATTTCTAACCCCTCTCAAGCCGGATTCCAGCACTGCGTACGCTGCCTGCGCTTCCGCACGCACTTCGGGGGCTTCTTCGACTGCCGTCATGACTTGCTCACAAAACTCGGCCAGCGCCTCCGCCATACCGGGAGTGAGGTGTGACTTCTCAGTGACATCGGAAAGGGTGTGGAGGTGAGCCACCCTCGCATGCGCGTTTTCAGCTCGGAGAGATTCGAAAGTGGAACGAAAGACCGCAAACTCATGCGCTTCAAACCTTTCGGGAACCGCATGCGGGTCGGGCTTGAGAGCAAGAAAGGTAAAGAGCGCAACGAACGAAAGGATTAGTGCGGAGATCAAGCGAAAGTTCACGTTTTTTCCATCCTAGAAAAATGCCCTTTCCTCCGGAAAGAGCGGGTTAACCGAGTTTCAAGACCCGAATTTTAAGGACTCACCACATCGATTCCGAAGCCGTGAGTTCACGCGCCCAGAATCCCCCGACCCCTGACTGACCACAGACGCCCACCCGAGCAAAAGGAGCGACCACGGTTCCGAGAAAATGAGTCGCATTAAAATTCAGATCCTCAGCGCCGGAAAAGTTCCAGAACATGGCTCCCGGAGCAGAAGCCTTGGAGCGGACCCTGACCTTTTTAAAAGTCGCGGACCGGAGCGTGGGGGTGTTTGAAACGAGAACCGATCCGGCTGGAATGTCGACTTGGATCACGTTCGTACCCGCAAGTTGCCCGAGCGTGAGCGTCGCGATGTTGAGTTTTTTATCCGTCCCACGGATGCGAAGTGTGCAGATCTCGGGTTTAGGCTCGAGTGAAAATTCGGCAATTTCCGAAGCCGCCGCCAATCCCTCTTCGCCGTAATTCGAAACGGAAAAAGCCTTCACGCAAGTGCGAGTGACGGTCGTATTCGGAGTCGCCGCCCCGCAGGCGGTGAGAAAACTCATCATTTTCGAGAAATCTGAGTCCGTGCGCGTGCTCTCATGAGAAAATCCTCCGAAAGAAGAAGAATTTTTTCCCGTATACGTGCGGCCGTAAATCGTTCTTCCCGCGAGGACCTTTGACGACTGGAGCGATAAATCATGAGCAACCGCGAGGTCCACACGAGCAGAATTTTGAACGAGGGCCGTTCCCATTTCGGTTTGAGTGACCGTCGCATCGTCCGCGAACACTCTCCCAGAAATATGCGAGGAATTGAGATTTAAATCCTCACGCACATAAATGGCGTAAGTCGGAAGTTCCCCGAGTGCGGATGGATCGCAAGATACGGAAGATGGCGCTGGAGAAGGCGATGTGGAAGGTCGAGGACTCGGTCCCCCACTTGGTAAAGGCGATGGAGTCGATGTCGGCGTAGAAGTAGGAATGGAGGTGGGTGCCGAAGTCGGTTCGATCTGTGGCTCGGTGAGCCCGAATCTTCCACCCTGTTTTGAGACGTCTTTAGAACAGTCTGTGACCGAAAGAATTCCGGACACCACCATCGAAACAGAAATCAACGAACGCCGATTAAAAAATTTCATGAACCTCAACCGTTCCTTCCATGGAAACAGGTCATTACGACTGCCTTCTTAAAGTCTAACCTGAAAAGTGCGAAGGGGAGTTCAGAATTCGGCCGACGGTCATTTGACGCTCACATTGAGTCAGCGCGGAACCACGAAGTATTGGAGCAGTCAGAATTGGAGCATCAGATTTTAAAAGAATCAGTGCAGCTCGTTCAAGTCACGAACTAGCGCTTCGGGATCGGTTACTCCATCTAACCAGAGTTCGACCCGACGATTTAAGGCGTATGCTTCCAAGTCCATCGCAGGATCGATCGGTCGATTCGGCCCGAAACCTTCGGATTTCAACTTAACGGCAGGCACACCTAACGCGATCAGTGATTTCTTCACGCGACTCGCTCGCATCGCAGACAAACGCATATTATACGATAATTTTCCCCGAATATCTGCGTGGCCATCCACCCGCATACTTTTCCAAGCGTCGGGTGATGCATTCAAGTATTTCGCTACTTTCGCTAAAATCCCCGTAGATGACGGCCGAAGTTCCGCGCTCGCCGTTTTAAAACGCAGCACCGCCTCGCCTAAATAAACTTTCACGCTTTTTTCAGCCGTTAACTCGGCAAATTTCGGAGCAACCGGGCGAGCCGGCGGAGTGGGCGTGGCGGCCGGCGGTTCTCGTGGACTTTCTTCGACCCTAGAATTTGCGTCGGGCGAAATCGGAATTCCGAATTGGACGTCAGCCATCGCCCACCAAACTCCGCGATTCTGCAAACTCAAGTCGTGCAGAATCTGCGCACCGAAACGCCAGCGATGGTTTGCATGTTCGAGTTCCCCTGCAGTTTCCCAATCGACGCGCCCTCCACCGACGAGAGTAACGTTCGAAGTTTCCCGCGATGTCGACTCGCTGTACGAAACGTCCGTTCCAAAATACGCGTTCACGACCGGCCCGAGTTGCCAATGCGGGCCGAATCGGTAGCGAGGGGAATACTCCACAAATCCTGCGTTCGTTCTAACGGACACGGTGGGATTTAAAAGCGCGCTGTGAGTGTCGTCTCCCGAAGCATAATGCCGCTGATAACCGAGCCCGAGGTCGTTCACCCAATTCGCGAAATAGTAAGAGAGAAGGACTTTCGGCCCGAAAGCATAACCCGAGCGGCTCGACTCCCGAACGGACGAACTCGGTTCGACCTTCGTGTATCCGGCGTTTGCTCCGAAATAGAGCCAAAGGCGTCTGGAGGGTTCCACTTCCTCATCCTGCGCGTGTGCGGTTACCGGCGCAAAAGCGCTTAAAATGCAGACAATCCAGAGAAAGGCCCCAGCACGAATTCGAAGAACGTCATTAGTCACACTTCATTTTCGCGACCTTTTAGGCATAATGTCAATGTTCAGGCGGGCAATCTTTCGCATCTCAATTGAATCTTCATCGGATGTCTTTAGACTCAAGGGATGGGTATTCGCACGACTCAAGCTCTCCCCCGATTTTTTCTCGCACTCTCCCTGATGATCACCTTTCAGGGTTTGATCAGTGCGGGAGCCGCACCGATCTCGAACCGGCCTCATTCCGTCGCCACGCTCTCTGAGAACTGGGATGAAGCAATCCCTCTTTCCGTAAAGCTTTTTCTCATTGCAAATCACCTCGGAAACTCTAGCATCGGAAACCTACAAGGGATGAAGCCCGACACCGCGAAATTTTACCTCATCCCGATCGAAAGAACTTCCGCCCACCTGATTAAATCTTTTCCAAAGTCCTGGACCGAGGCTTCCGGACTCCAAGCAACTCTTTTCGAAGAAAAAAGCGGTCGACAGTTCTACCGCTGGATTAAGCATCAGGATGATGAACACGAGCACCTTTCGATTCGCCGCCAACTCCAACAGTGGGGAGAAGACAGCGAGCTTCGCTCTGATCCTTCACTCGTTACTTACCGAACGGCATCTCGGAGTGTGGTGATCTTTAATCGAAAAAATCGAGCATTCTTCTCACTGAAAACGGGAACCGACCACACCTATGGGCTCTGGCAAGAAAAGGGGCTCACCGGAGAGCAGGTCGAACGAATGTTCGAATTCAATGAGTTTATTTTTTCTTCGGTAAAAGGAGGTGCATTACCCTCGGCTGACTTGATACCCGAGCCCTTTGCAGTCACTGTAAACGGATTATTTGGTTCAAATGGATCGCAGGTTTCCATCGCTCAAGGACAAATCGTGCGCGACCTCTCCTCGCTGAAGGGAACAAATATCTACCTACCGGCTTTCGTGGCCGTTCATCCCGTTTTCGGCCCCACGATTGCCTGGGCGAACGGGTCGCAAAATCCAAAGGAATTTTGGAAGGAAAATCTCTTCACTCCTCTCGGTAAAACAGTCGCTGAATTCGTTTGGGAAACGGCTCATGAGCTCTTTTCGATGCACCTGCAAAATGTCTGGATAGAGTTTAACTCTGATCTCCAGCCCACCGGGCGAGTGAAGATTATTGATTTCGGCGACACGGTCCCGAATGAAGACCTGCTTCGACCCCTACTCGCTCTGGATTCAGTAAAAAAGCTAATGGCCACGCGAGATTCGGAATTTGCTTATCACCGGGAAATTCGGGAAGCAGGAACGCTGGATTTACAAATAGGAATCAACAAAGGTTCGAACCCCTACTTTTCCCGAGAGGAATCAGCCGAACTCGGTAACGCGTTTAAAGAAGCCGCTTTCCATCGACTCGCCGAAGTCAGCGGCTTAGCTGAATCCGATTTCAGAGCGTCGATGATCAGTGAAACGAATCGCGATGGCTATGAACACGCGATCTGTGATCTGAAGAAACCGGTTTGGAGGGACTTTAGCCAACGCCAATCAAAACACCTCGCACTCCCCCGCGCCTACAGCGTTGAAAAACAAAAAATACGCCTTATTTTATCGGCGAGCATCGAAAATCAGTTCATCGAAGGCCTACGAGAAAATCTCCTTCGCGTGATGTTTGGAGAATCACCGGGAGCCGAACTCGCTCACTTGGTTTCCCAAGGCGAAGCGATGTTTCTAAACCCAGCTAAGTCTTTGAGTAAGCACTCCCGCGGCCTTCTAGCGGTGGGACTCATCTACGCGGGCTCGACCGATCTAGCAGTTTTCCGCATCGCGCGCGAAGCAAACTCAGAGAATCTGATGTTTAAAAAATTCGTCGAGTCTTTGAAAACCAAAGGCGTCCGAAACTCCGCCCACTGGATCGAAGTCGTCCATCAGCATTACGCATCGGAAACCAACAACTCGAACTCCCTATCCAGCATCCTGGATAATGCCCATGTTGAAGATCCCCGTTTCACCGAATACCTCTACCAAGAGCTCCATCGCGAAAATGCAAAAATTCAAAAAGATGAGTTTGCTCTCTACGATTACCTCGAAAAAGACGCCCCTTATTCAAAATCGGTCATCAAGTCGATGCACGAACAAAAAGAGTCCCTGAGTTGGTGGCAGACGAAGGCGCATGAAAGTATGATCGCCAGGCACGCGCGCAATTGCCAAGTTTACCTCAAGCATGCCGGGTGAGCGCAAGCTGCACTCAATCAGTGCATTCAATCATTGCACTCACAGAGTGACTGCTTCAAACCTCGCGAACATCCACCCGTAACGGCGGAAAATTTTCGAGCTGATCCGATGATCGGGAAGCCTTTGCAAGCTCCCGAGCGATCGAGTCTTCAACCTGCGATCGAGTGGCATCCGACCAACCCTGCTTACGGAAAGAATCAGATTCCCGCTCGAGCGTCGTCATCACGTCCGGGTCGAATCCACAGGGAGAAATATCGTGGTAGGGTTCAAGCCGATTCGCTAGGTTCAGGCCGATCCCGTGATACGTCACCCACTTCCGTACAGCGATGCCGATGGATGCGATTTTCCGGGCGTTTGCTTCCGCACGGGGGCCGTCCAGTTCACTTTCGTGAACCTCCGCACGAAAGGCGTCCAGATCGCTGGCGCGATCCTCCGCACGAGCGCGATCATCCGCACAGGAGATCCATATTCCGGCGGCGCCGGGTTTTGAAAAAGCTTTCATCCCACTTTCGGCTCTCAACCATCGACCGATGCACGACTCGAGTTTACGCAGAAATCTGGTCACATCGTGAAAAGGCCCGAATCCAGAGCCGTCGAGTTTCACGATGGGATAAATCACGAGTTGGCCGGGACCGTGCCAGGTGAGGTCCCCTCCCCGCTCGATTTCGAAATACTCTGTTCCGACCGGTACCGATCCGAGCGGCATGGCTCGCTCCACCCGGTCGGCAGACCTTTGAAGCCCGCGACCTCGGGTGATCGTCGGGGGGTGTTCCACAAATAAAAACGTGTCCGGGATCTCGTCCCGGACACGTTTCTCAACACAGAGTTTTTGGAATTCCCAGGCGCGTGCGAAAGGAACGATCGACGAACCTTCAGCACGCAGCGAGAGAAATTCAGTGGTCATGCATTCGCAGACGGACTCGGAGCCGTGGCGGCTTTCTTCAGGAAGATGTGAATCGGATGTCCAAGCGTCGCATCCGCCGCTTCCATCAGAGTCTCCGGCAACGTCGGATGCGCATGCACCGTGAGGGCAAGGTCATCGATCGTCGCTCCCATTTCGATCGCAAGCGTCGCTTCAGCAATAAGGTTCGAAGCTTCGGCTCCGACGATGTGCACGCCGAGCAGACGATTGGTTTTCGCATCCCCGATCATCTTCACAAAACCATCGGGCTCGACCACCGAGAGTGCGCGACCGTTTGCTGCAAACGGAAATTTACCGACTTTCACCGTGAATCCTTTTTCTTTCGCTTCGAACTCAGTCAGGCCGACCACCGCGATTTCCGGATCGGTAAAGATGACGGCTGGCATGCCGAGCACATCGAAAACGGTTTTCTTTCCCGCGATGGCGTCGGCTGCGACTAATCCTTCTTTCGAGCCTTTATGGGCGAGCAGAGGTTGGCCGGCAATGTCGCCGATGGCAAAAAGGTGCGGAACGTTCGTGCGACGTTGCGGATCGACGGTGATGAATCCCTTCGAATCCACTTTCACGCCCGCTTTATCGAGACCGAAATCGTTTGAGTTCGGAGTACGGCCGATGGTCACGAGCACTTTCGAGAAAGTGTCTTTCGTTCCATCGGCGAACGTGACTTCCACGCCCTTTTTCGTCTTCACTTGAGACTTCACTCCGACGCCGATCATGAGTTTCACTCCTCGCTTTTCGAGGTTTTTCTTCACGACGTTCGTGAGTTCCGGATCGACGCTCCCGAGTAACCCGGGGCCTGCTTCGACCACGGTCACTTTCGTGCCGACTTTCGCGTAGAAGGTCCCCAGTTCTAGACCGATGTATCCGCCGCCGATGCAAAGCATCGACTCAGGCTTTTCGGTCTGAGAAAGTGCGGACGTCGAATCCAGGATGACGTCGTGGTCGACTTCGAATCCTTTTAACGGAGTCGGGCGAGATCCAACAGCAATCACGCAGGTATTAAAAGTGAGAATCGTCGTTTCATTCTTCGACTTCAACTCAAGCGTTTTCGGGCCCGTGAACTTTGCGTCGCCGGAGAGGAATTCGCAGCCGTTTGCTTTCAGAAGTCCCGCGACTCCGCCCGTGAGTTTCTTTACGACGGTTTCTTTCCAGGCGTTCATTTTTCCCATATCGAGCGACGCGCCCTTTACGGAAATTCCGACCGTCTCTAAATGCGACGTTTTCTCGTACATCGTGCCCGCATAGATGAGGGCTTTCGAAGGAATGCATCCACGGTTTAAACAAACTCCGCCGATTTCATCCCGGTCGATGATGGTGACTTTTTTTCCAAGCTGAGCAAGCCGGATCGCGCAAACGTAACCTGCGGGACCCGCGCCGAGAACAACGACATCTGCTGTTTTATTCGCCATGTTTTAGAGACTTTCCATGAGGAGAAGCGAAGGGTTTTCAATGTAGTAGATGAAGAGTTTCGTGAACTCTGCACCGACTGCGCCGTCGACGATTCGGTGATCGAGCGAAAGCGAGAAAAGCGTCCAATCGCGAATCACGATTTCTTCTTTTCCGTTGATCATTTTGACGACCGGCTTTCGGAAGATTTTATTGAAACCGAGGATCGCGACTTCTGGGTAGTTGATCACCGGGGTAGCAAAGAGGCCACCAATGGTACCTGCATTCGTGAGCGTGATCGTTCCTCCAGTGAGGTCCTCCATCGTGAGCTTTTTCGAACGCGCGCGATTCGCGAGGTCTTCGATCTCTTTTGCGAGCTCGAGAATCGTTTTATTTGCGACGTCTTTCACTACCGGAGCCGTCAGTCCGTCATCGGTCTGCACGGAAAGCGCGATGTTGTAATATTTTTTCACCACGATCTGGCCGGCTTCTTCGTCGAGCGACGAGTTCATCATCGGGTAGCGACGAAGCGCTGCAACCATCGCCTTCATAATGAAGGGCAGATAAGTCACTTTTACTCCCGCTTTAGCGCCGATTTCTTTTGCTTGCGTCCGAAGGGCGACGAGCGCGCTCGCATCGCATTCTTCGACGTAAGTGAAATGCGCAGCATGGTCTTTCGATTGACGCATTTTCTCAGCAATCTTCTTACGCAGGCCTTTGAATGGAACCCGTTCTTCCAAGTCAGCTGGCGACCCGCCCTTCGCTCGGGCAGCGTAACCACTGGTAAAGCTTGGCGATCCAGCCGCATTTGCGCCGGTTCCGCTTGATTTCGCGGCTGCCGATTTTCCGCCGCCGCTTACGAATTTTTCGACATCGGCATTCGTCACGCGTCCATCCGGACCGGTGCCGGTGACTTGGGTAATGTCGATGCCCGACTCGCGAGCTAATTTACGGGTCGCTGGAGCGGCGGTGACTGAGCCACCGATCGTGAGCATCTCGCCGCCATCTTTCGCGGACATGGATTTCGGTTCAGAATCTGGTGCAGATTTTAGTTCAGATTTTTGTCCGCCGTTTCCGCCTGTCGGCTGTGCTTGGGCTCCGGCTGGAGCAGGTTTGGCTGGAGCATTCACGGTTTTCGCATCGGCTTTCGGATCCGCCGAAGGAGCTGATTTAGCCGCCCCGCCGGCGCTCTCGAATTTCATAATCACTTGGTTCACGTGCACGGTCTCGCCTTCTTTCGCGAGAATTTCCGTCACTTTACCTGAGATGTGGGAAGGAAGTTCGACGGTGGCTTTGTCGGTCATGATTTCAGCGAGGACCTGATCGTCCTTCACCATGTCGCCGACCTTCACTAACCAACGGACTAATTCGCCTTCGTGAACGCCTTCGCCTAATTCCGGGAGTTTCAATTCCATGAGTCTTCGCCTCTTCTTTTTTCGATCATGCCTTGGATAAAAAATTCGCCTGCTTTGTAACTCGAGCGCACCATTGCGCCGCTTGCTACGTAAAGAAATCCGTACGTTTTCGCTTCTTCACCGAGCGCAACGTACTCCTCGGGGGTGTAAAAACTATCGACCGGGAGATGGTTCATTGATGGCCGCAGGTACTGCCCGAGCGTCAGCACATCAATGTCGAACTCGCGAAGGTCGGCGAATGCCTCTAAAAGCTCTGGTTTCGTTTCGCCCAAGCCCAGCATGATCGACGTTTTCGTGACCAGCGGGACTTTCATTTCACGCGCAATGTTTTTAGCCGCGCGGAGGGTGGAGAGAGACTGGAGGTAACCGGCGCGGGGATCGCGCACTCGGTATTGGAGGCGCTTCGTCGTTTCGACGTTGTGAGCATAAACGTCGAGCCCGCTTTCGACGATCGTGCGAATGGCGTTCACGTCCCCCTGAAAATCTGGGACGAGTGCTTCCACGATAATTTTAGGATTGAGGCGTTTGATTCCGCGGATCGTCTCGGCGAAATGGTTAGCCCCACCATCCGCCATGTCGTCGCGATCGACCGAAGTGAGCACCACGTATTTCAAGCCAAGCGTCGCGACACTTTCCGCAACATGCGCCGGCTCAGACGGATCGAGCGGCGGTGGGCGACGCGCGGTTTTAATCGCGCAGAATCGGCAAGCCCGCGTGCAGGTATCGCCACCGATCATGAAAGTTGCGGTGCCACCGGCCCAGCATTCGGCGACGTTCGGACAGTGCGCTTCTTCACAAACCGTGTGGAGGTTTCGCTCGCGAAGCATGCCTTTAATTTTCGTGTAGTTCTCACCTGAAGGCGGACGAATCTTTAACCACTCCGGTTTGCGGGTCGCGAGAATCTCGCGCGCCTTCGCGGGATTGATCGGGCGGGCTTCGTCCTCGGCTGCGACCTCATAGGTGGAAAGAACATTGAGTTCCTTGAAGATTGCCATTGATCCATCTTTATATGAGAGGAGGGCCTGGGATTCAATCTGGAGTTTAGGGGTTCTTGTTTTCCTCCTAACCCACGCCCTGGCCCACCTCTGCGACGGTTGAGCTCGGGGCGCATGCTCTGGCCGCCTTCCAGACCCAAGGGACAGCGTTTGACTCATTCAGTAGGGTAAGGGCACTCTAAGCCTCACGCACCCCCCTTGAACGGAGACGACGCTTGAAACCCCGAATTCTCATTTTCTTATTGGCGATGGCGGTCCTATTGGCTTTCGCGGTCTTCGGCCGAACCGTGTTTCGGAAATCTGCACCTGCTTCCGTTGGAGTGCCCCTGACCGTTGCGCCCGTGCCTTCCGCAGGTCTGTCGGTGCGAAACCAGTCGAATGCGCAGCTGCCGACTCCGCTCGATTCCCCTGCCCAGTCCTCGCCGTAACTTCCTGCAGTTTCGATCAAAATGAAACAGGGAGCCGTTCATCATGAACAGCTCCCTGTAATTTGAGAGAGAGAGGAGTATGAGTGAGTCGCAATTTAGGGGGGGAATTCGGCGCGCGACTCGTCTCGCCGAATTTTTTCAACTGTCGGACTTCACTTAAGCAAGGCGAATGCCGAAGCTTGGGTGGAGGGTGTGTCGAAATTAACCCAGTGATATCGAGCTCTCGCGCGGCTGAATTTTTCCTGGGGTGGCTACGAGTTGGTCAGGTGTTGAAGGGATTGCGGCGGACTTCCGCTCTATCCTTTTTCTTCGGTGTCCGGAGCATGCCGAATGTTGTTTCAAGCGGTGGAGCGAATGAAACGACGAGCATATTCGGCCTCTCGATTCATCGCCGCCGATTCCGAATATTTCATTTCGTCGAACGATTTTGCTTGGAGGGGTTTTCGATTCGAAAACTGCGAAATGCCGGTTGGGTCGGCCATGCCTTCCGAAGCTTCTCTCGGTTCTCCAGCTTAAGCGCTGATTCTGTGGTGGGCTTCCGTGTGGGCGAAATCCATTTCCTAAAACGAGGTGTGCACTCTTCGGTCCCCGCTTCATTTCGGGCGGGTATTTGTGAAGAGGTAAATAATGATCCCACACGAGAAACTTCACGAGGAAACTTTAATAACCTCTAAGCGTGAAAAAACCGCGACGCTAGAGCTCTTAAGTTTCCTTAAGCAAGTCGAAAATCAGCGCACCTTTGCAGTGGTAAAAAACGGATCTCAGACTTTAACCTCTGTGGCAAAACTTGCATCTCATGTGCGTCGCGAGAACTTAGGCCGAAAAGAGGCGACATCGCTCGTGCTTGAAACTGCAAACCAAAGAACTGATGCTCTTGAGAGGTATTTACTGGAAAAGGCCCAAGTGGAGCCTCCGAAGATAGAACGAGCGAAGATCATTTCAGCTGAGTTGACGCGTTTAACGATCGATGTGGAAGAAGACTTTATGGCACTCATAAAGCGGATCCGAGAGCTGCGTGGCAACCCGGCATTTCCGCTGTCCGACGTCTTTCGTCATGCGATGAAAGAGGAAATTCGGAAACGCGAGCCTAAAGCGCCAAAAGTGGCGAAGGAAAATGTCGCCGCAGACGAGGTTCGCCATGCCGAATCAGGACTGAAAGAGACAGGTGGTTCTAGAGCCGAACTCACTTCACCAAAACGCAGCCGATACATTTCCGCTAGAGACCGTTCGGCCACGCGTGCTCGAGCAAACGGAGTGTGCGAATACGTCCATGCGGGCTCCGGAAAACGTTGCAGTTCTCGCTTCGGCCTGGAGATGGAGCACGCCATTCCGTATGCGAAGGGCGGTCCGTACACGGCGGAGAATCTCCTGGCCTATTGCCCCGCCCACAATCAGCTCAGCGCGTTCAAGGCATATGGCGAAAATAAGATGGAAGGCTTTACAGGCCGCAAAACCAACTCAAATTAAGCTAGATTATTACACCACGGGGATATATCAACACCTCGAACCAATCACATGGAAAATGTACTTATGAGACAATCAGTAGTCATGGCAGCGGCGACATTATTCTTAGGTTTTTCCTCCCACGCGATGGCCAACCCGAATCCCTTGACTAACCGTCTAGAGAGAGTTTCAGGAAAGAATTTTATCTCGAACACCTGGGCCGGTTGCGATCTCCATCTGGAAGCTGATCTGACCTCCCTTCCGTCGCGACTGACCTACACTTGGACCCAAGTTAAAAAACATGGTTATGGGGTCTGCGAAGTCGAAGGGCTTACCCAAACGGTAACCTGCTCTGATGATTTTACCTGCGGTGGGATTTCTCTCCTTCTCAATGGAAATGTGACTAAGGATGGCCGGAAGTACCACAGGCAGTAAATCTAGATTTTCAGGCTCTAACCGAGTCATTCAGCGGTACTCGACCAGCATCCGAAGCGCCTCATTGAACTGCCCTTTCGCCTCCGCTTCGCGGAAATAACGAACGCGTTCGACGCAAACTTCGGAAGGAGTGATTTCCGCATGGAGGATCGCCATCACTTCATTCGCGAACGCGTCTAACGGCATGCTGTTAGGGTCCGAAGACTGACCTGGCGCGAGTTCCGTCTGCACTTGCGGAGGGATGATCTCGATTACCTCTACCTTGCCCTTTAAGCGCGGACGAATCGCGGCCGTATAGGAGTGAAGCGCCGCCTTCGTCGCACTGTAAGTCGGAGAAGCAGGATAGGGAACAAACGCGAGCCCTAAAGACACATTCAAGATCGCTGCGTTCGGCCGTAACTTCAGATGGTCGATGAACGCGTTTCTCATGCGAATCGGCCCAACCAGATTGGTCTCGATCATGAGTTCTGAAGACATCATTTCGCGATTTTCAGTGAGCATCTCGGGCCAGTAAACCCCAGCATTAATTACCAGGACATTCAGTAAAGGGTGATCTGCCAAAACTTGCTGAACGAATGCTTCGACTTCGCCGGAGTTCGTCAGACTTCGCCAGACTTCGTCACATCGAGCACGTAGGTAGACATTCTCTCCCGGCCCGCGATCGCTTTTTCCAACGTCTCCTGCCGACGCCCAGTGATGACGCCTTTATCTACGGGGCGAACAAAGGCGCGACGTCGACGTACGAACGATAATTCTGAACCAAGGGCTTAAGCGCAGCTAGACTCCCCTCGCTAAATTCAAAAACGCAGGCGAACGGCAGTTTGATTTCACGATGATCTTTACGACCGTAGGTGACCACTCCCTCGACGAAAAGCCTCGAATCTTCGCTGACCGCGAGACCAACGACCGAGTGACCGATGCTGTTTAACTGATCAAACACTCCTTTCGCTACCCGTTCGATGTTTTCCGTCCCGACTGCGGGCAGATGGTTCGCAAATTTAAAAGAACCGCTTTTGGCAAAGGCCGCAGAAAAAGTTGTGGGATTCATCGTATCAACAGCCGCGAAAAAATCGCTCAAGTAAGTGTTCCAGTTCATGGTCCGAAGTTTAAGACTTCTTAAACTCATAGTCAACCCGATCGGCCGCCCATCGTCTCACCGCCGCCGATGATCCCTCATCCCTTCGAACTCCCTCCACGTCCGAACCCCATAACTTCCTAGCAATCTCCTCCCCGTTCAGTAAAATGAACGTAAGCTCATGATTTTCAGGACGAAAAAGAAGCTCCCCCAGTACGCTCTGAACGAGAAAGGCCAGGTCTCGATCTTCATCGGATCGATGCTTCTGACCTTCTTTCTTCTGCTCGCCTTCGTGCTGAACACCGGCATGCTCGTGAACGCGAAGATTAACCTGCAGAATGCGGCGGACCTCGCAGCCTACGCCGGCGCGGGCGTGCAAGCGCGGCAATTAAACGACATCGGCTACTTGAATTACGAAATGCGGCGGACCTATAAAAAATTCCTCTTCCGCTATTACGTGATTGGGAACTCGCCGCTTCCTTCTTTTCCGAAAGGCCGGGGCGCACCCACGAGCGGAGTTGCGCAGTTTCGGGTAACCGACATCCTCTCCCAATCCGAAAAAAACCTCGGCGTGCCCTCGACCTGCATTACTTTTCTCCCGAACGAAAACTACTGCCAGATCGCAAATCTCCCCGCAATCCCTCGGCCCTCGAGCTCCAGCATCAACAACCTCGACGCGATCATGGGCGCCCTCGACGCGAAGCTCACCGAGATCGAAGGGATCCGTAAAAAAGGCTGCATCGGCATAGGGCAGATGAACCAGATGCTCATGTTCTACTGGCTCTGGAACACGGATCCGAGTTTAGACGAAGTGACCGCCGCACTCGCATCCGCGGGCGGAGACGCAGACTACATCGCGCGCCTCCGCGTCTTACGTTCGCTGGCATCCGGACTCGGGCTTCTACCTCGCGAAATTTTTCTCAGAAAACGGATCGATAGCTTGAACCAGTACGTGAATTTCAAACCCCAGCGCCAGGTCGACCTAAGAACAACCAACGCGCTAAAAGCGGGCAGCGATTGGGCCATGCACGAGCGAACGATCCAAGCCTTCCTCTCGGCCTATCACACGCTCGGTGAAGGGACGTTCAACGGCGAAGACATTAAGATGGACGAGATTCTGCCTGAAGGGAGAGACGGAGCAAATCTTCTATCTCTAAAAAATCTAACCGGAGAATTCGACGCCTTCGCGACCGATTTTTCGATTGATAACGCTTCGGCTTGCTCCCGCTACACCGCGAATACACCAACTGCGGAAGACCGAACGCGTGGATGCGTCCAGTGCCTCGTTTCGTACTCGCAGTCTCAGAAAACGAGCGGGTTCAAGCCGGTTCTTGGCGTGGCAAAGGACCCGTCCGTGCTCACCTATTACGCCATCAAACTTCAAGCGAAAGCGCAGCTTCTTTTCTCCCCCTACGGAGACCTCACCCTCACGGCTTACGCCGCTGCACAGCCCTTCGGATCCCGCATCGGCCCCTCCGCCGCCGAAATGACCGACGCTGCTTTCTCCTCTCCCGCAGCGCCCGCAAACGGCATTCTCACCCCCTGCGATTTAAACACCTGCGTCGGCCAGATTCCGAACCTTGCGATGAAGGAGGGCGAGCCGGCTTCCCCCGCGGCTTCGAATGGATGGGGCCAAAACGACATTCTTTATAACCTCTACCAAGGCGCTTTCGGAACGGGGGGGCCTGGCGCGATCCAGCAAGTCGTCGGCGGAAACGACCTCACTCGCGCCTATCACATCGCGATGGCTCCGAATCCCTGGGAAATGGGCCGCTATAACATCCCGAACGATTCAAACGCCGACCCGTTCCAAGAAGCCTTCGGGGCCAGCGGAGTCCGCGCGATCTGGGCGCCCCTTTTCGTCGGTAATTCGACTGCCGCGAACTCAAACCCGGCGAGCGAAATCATCGGCTACATCAACCAAATGGCCAGCGCTTACACGACCCAGACGGCATCCGCTAAAGGCATCTTCAATGCCGCCGCCCAAGCCGCGCTCACCCGCCAGATTAACGTTTACGTGAATACGAAACTGAAAGTCGGACAGGGAGAAGACGGCGAGGGCCTGAACGTCGTGCGGATTCTCGATCCGATCAGCACTCGAGTTGACTTAGCGGGCCGAAGGAACCCGCTCGCTCCCGGTATCCCTGATAGCATTCTCATGCGCGATGCAAAGCGCTTGAAAACAGGCTGGAATAACGTATTGAATAAGGATTACGTGGCGAAAGGCCGCACCGGATACAGCGTAAAATATGTCCCTTTGAATACTTTACGCAGTGCATCTGGAGTGACCACGAACGGGCGAGATGGCTTTACGAACACACTGCCGACATCGAATGGAGTCGGGAATGACATCGTAGAGATGAAACACTGATTGCCAATTCGGCCAAACGGTAGCTAAATTTAGGCGAGTTTCCACCCCACCTCTTCACTCATAAGGAATTTGATCATGGCTAAAGCAGCAAAGAAAAAAGCGGCGAAAAAAACCGCTCCGAAAAAAGCTCCCGCAAAATCCGCAGCTAAAAAAGTAGCTCCGAAAGCCGCTAAAAAAGCGGCTCCGAAAAAAGCAGCCCCGAAGAAAGCTCCAGCGAAATCTGCAGCTAAAAAAGCAGCTCCAAAAGCTGCTAAAAAAGCAGCTCAGAAAAAAGCAGCCCCGAAAAAAGCTCCAGCGAAATCCGCAGCTAAGTCTGTCGCTTCTAAAGGCGCTCCGAAAGCCGCAGCAAAATCCGCTCCTCGCGCAGCTCCGAAATCCGAAATGAAGACCTCTGCTTCCCCAAGCACTGCAGGAAGCTTCATGACTGGACTCGCCGCAGGCGTGGGCGCATCCACTGCTTACTCGAGCTTCGGACACGGATCTGAGAAAAAAGGACACGACGGCGAAGAGTAATCTTCGATCTCTCTCGTTTGGTTCTGACCTCCATTGAATCTATCTTGAAAGAAGGGCGATCGCGGGCGTACACACTCCCCGATCGCCTCTTTTATTTTTAGCCTCTCCTCCGCCCTCTCCACTTCCCCATCCTCTCACTGAAAGAATTTGCCTCATGGAAATCCGCGACGTCCTCCATGGTTCCGTATCGATCGAATCGCATGAACGAGAAGTTTTAGATTCGCGGTACTTCCAAAGACTTCGCCAAATCAAACAACTGGGGTTCGCGGAGTTTTCCTATCCGAGCGCGACTCATAATCGATACGTCCACAGCCTGGGGGCAATGAAAGTCGCAAGCCTCGCTTTCGAAACGATTTTTCGAGGGGGTCCGGAGAAACCGACTGTTGAAGCGCCCAGTGATCGCATTGCGCTCTTGACTGAAGAGCCTAGGGCCTTCCGCCGTTTTCGCGCCGTCGTCCGTCTGGCCGCACTCCTTCACGACGTCGGGCACGGCCCGCTCTCTCACACTTCAGAGTTTGCGATGCCTCCTCTCGCAGATTTGAAACTTCCGGAATGGACGGGGCTCACCAAGGAAGACCGCCAAGCGACGCATGAGGATTACACCCTAAAAATTATTTTGGATTCGGGGCTCACGCCATTGCTTGAAAAAGCGGGAGCGGAATTTGGATTCTCTCCTCGGCACATCGCCTGCTTAATCGAAACGAAGTTACCGACGAACGATGATTTCTTTTTTGAAACGCTGCCGAGTCTCGGCGGAAAGCGCATCGACTTCCTCCCGATTCTCCAACAAATCATTTCGAGCGAACTCGACGCCGACCGAATGGATTACCTAAGACGCGATAGTTTGTTTGCGGGGGTGAGTTATGGAGAGTTCGATTTCGACTGGCTCGTGAGCAACCTCACTTCTCATGTCCACGGCGGGCGCTGCTACTTAACCCTCCAACACCGCGCGCTTTACGCGTTCGAAGACTTTCTGATCTCCCGCTACCACATGTTTCTCATGGTCTACTTCCACTACAAGAGCATCGTTTTCGACTCGATGCTGGGGAAATACCTAGAAACCGCTCCGAGCGAATACGTCCTCCCCTCAGATATCGAAGCTTACTGCGAAGCGAATGACGGCCAACTCTACGCGCGCCTAGCCCGGTCGGAAAACGAATGGGCAAAACGAATTTCGGAAAAGCGTCCGTACCGGATGCTCATCGAACTCCACAGCGGAATTCCTGCCGGAAAAGCCGCTACCGCAAGCCAAGAAAAATTACTGACGAGCCTCAAGGGGAAACTCGACGCAAAGAAAATTCATTACTTAGAGGCAAGCGTCTCGGGCGAACTTTCGAAGTATTTTAGAAAGCCCGGAGATCCCATCTTCATCCGTTACGATAATCATTTCTCAGACCCGAACTACATCGCGCTGGAAAAATGCACCGATCTTTTCGAGAAGTACCAAGAAAAGCGGTCGATCACGCGACTTTATGTGGCGCCCGAGGTTTACGCAGAGTGCGTAGCCCTCGGACGCGGAACGGATATGCTCGTTTGAGTCGTCGCTCTCGGAGCTTTCAATCGAGAAGCCTTCGAATCGGGCTTTAGGATTAAGGGTGGTACGGTTCTTCGGATCTCTTCTCACCATCGGCCAGGTGGAGATTCTGATCCTGGGAATCGGCGCAAGAAATGGAAGTCGATTCCACGGCTTTCGAGTGCGCGCGGCAGTCTTGGTCTTCATTTGGAACACAGTATAAGTCTTCTACGCTTTGATACTTCACCAGAGACCAGTTTTTTTCTTCAGAACCGCGGATGGCGTCTGAAACCAAATACACGCGTTCGGTGGTCGTTGTGGCACGGACTCTCAGACCCTCAACAACTTTAGCCTGGGATGAAAACACTTGTTGTTCGTCCCCCCAAAAAAAAGCTTCGCCAGAGCCCGTTCTTTGGACGATGACGTTAGATTGGGCAGGCGGGGCTGAAGGAGTCAAACGATGTGAAATCGCGATGATGCCTTGGGTCCCGGTCAGAGACATTCGAAGTTCTTTGATGTCCCGGACGGCGGCGGCGCCTTTCGTGACGGCACAATTAATTTCACGGTCAGTCGCGTAGGCTTGGACAGCAGTTGAAAGCGTAAAAAATGCGAAAGCAATGTTATGAATAGGCTTCATGGGAATCTCCTAGAAATTTTTCTGCTCAAGAGCGCGTCGGATGGGCAAGTTTACGAACTTGTTTTTTCGAGCGCGAGACAGACACGGGCTTCTTTCGGTCGCGAAGCGGAAGATTTTCACGGTAGCGACCCTGAAGGCTCGAAAGTCGCTTCAAATCAGGATCGAACGAAAGATCCGCTTGGCGCTTCGCTCTGATTTCAGAAACATCGGGACTGCCCGCCATGCTGCCATTCGTATCTCCGGTGCTGGGAAGGTTTGCGAATGCTCCGAACGTGAGTGCACTGAGTAGACCGGCGATGAACCATAATTTTTTCATAAATGACCTCGTAGGCAAATGAATGCTGCCCGTGCCCCATTGAGCATGTGTCGTGCCAGACACGACGGAGAGGAAATTCCTAAATCCCTTTTGGTATCAGGGGGTGTCGAGAACGTCAGTAGTGTGCAAGTGTCTAACGTTTAGTCGGGTGATTAAGGTGAACCGACTTCAGGCGCTCTATCCTTTTTTAGTGGATGCCCATATCAGGCCGGCAGCTGTTTAAAGTGGAAGAGAGAGTTAAGATACCCGGCTTTTTGCATGATCTTGAGCCGGAAGTAAAACATGTCTTTGTAGCCGTAGGCCTGCCACTTGAG
>JACMQW010000041.1 GCA_014376785.1 Oligoflexia bacterium | reverse complement strand
TGAGAGCTCTTGGCACGAGTTTTCTCATCGCCACGCTCAGCTCCGTCTGTGCTCTGATTTTCGCCTTGCTGATCTTTGCATCTCCGGGCGGAGTTAGGTTTCGTGAGGTGGTGAAGCTCCTTTCGATCCTTCCGTTGGGGATGGGCGCGCTAACCCTATCGCTTGGGTTTTTGCTCGCTTACTCCCTGGCGCCATTTACTTTTTTGGATCCTTTTTCGGGAAATTTCACCGTCATCCTATTCTTACACGCCGTTCTTCTTCTTCCACTTGGGTATCGTTTCCTCGTGCCTGTCTTGAGCGAAGGAGAATCTATCGGACGGAAGAACGCCCGGTTTGCCGCGCGTTCGCTCGGCGGCGGATTTTTCACCGCCTTTCGGCGAGTGGAGTGGCCGTATTACCGGAAAGGGGTATCAGACTTTTTGAGATTAGCTTGGGTCTGGTCGTTTGCGGACTTGGCGATCGTGAGTTTTTTCACGGCTGAAGATCGAATCACTTTACCGACCCTGGTTGCGAGGTTGATGGGTCGGTATGAATTTCATTCCGCCGCACTGGTGCTTTTCATCATGACGGCCATCAGCTTTATCGTTTTATTCTTAGGAAAGAGTGGAGAGAGTCGGACGTGACGGGCATTTTAAAAGTGAGTGGATTTCGGTCTGGTTTCGGAGACTTTTCAGTGAGCGCTGATTTTTCAGTGGGTCCGAATGAACGCGTCGCGATTCATGCACCGAGTGGTTCTGGGAAGACCACTTTACTTCGGTGGCTTGCCGGAGCTCGCTTCATCGAGACGGAATCGGCGTCGCCGCTTAAAGAAGTCGGCACGATCGAAATGAATGGCGAAAATCTAACGGAAACTTTTCCCGAGGGCCGGAACTTCGGTTCGGTTTTTCAGGACTACGCACTTTTTACTCAATGGTCGGCCGTGGAGAACGTCGGTTTTGGGCTTGAGGTTCGCGGAGTGTCTAAAGCGGAGAGAGTTTCTCGTTCGCGTGAGTGGCTGGAAAAATTTGGATTGCTCAATCGAGCCGATACCTCGGCTGGCCTGCTCTCGGGGGGTGAGAAACAAAGGGTGGCGCTCGGCCGCGCGCTGATTTGGCAACCTCGAGTTTTACTTTTGGATGAACCCTTCGCGGCGCTGGATCTTGCAAATCGCGCCTCCGCACGAAAGCTCGTGGGAGAGCTTTTAGCGAAGCATTCCGTTCCGACTCTTTTCGTCACCCATGACCTAGAAGATGTCAAAACATTGGCTACTCGCACACTTCGATATTCGGTGAGTCCCGACGGATGTCACCACCACTTCGAGTAGGCTTACGATTCCAGCGAGCAGTGATTCTTTATCATTCGGAATAACGGATTCATTGATTCTCGCTCTGAAGAACACAGCGCAATAGATCGGAGCTCGGCTTGACCTGTATGCCTCTCTGCCGCGTCGTTTGTGTTTGACCAACGCGCCAAATCAACCCTAAAGTCCTTGCATACCTTAGCTTTTTTCCCCACCGGAGACACCATGTCGAACCCTTACAAGAATCTCACTGCGCCTACTCATGGCGAACGCATCACGATCACCAACGGAAAACTCACGGTTCCGAATCACCCCGTCATTCCCTTCATCGAAGGGGATGGAACGGGGCCGGACATCTGGGCATCTTCGAAAATGGTTTTTGATGCTGCAGTGGAAAAGGCATACGGCGGCAAGCGGAAGATCGAGTGGTTCGAAGTTTACGCCGGAGAAAAAGCCTTCACGAAATATCAGGATTGGCTGCCTGAGGACACCCTCACCGCACTGAAGCATTACTTGGTCGGAATCAAGGGACCGCTCACCACGCCGATCGGTGGCGGGATTCGATCTCTGAACGTGGCCCTTCGCCAAATGCTCGATCTTTACGTCTGTCTTCGTCCCGTCCGCTACTTCAAGGGCGTTCCTTCTCCGGTGAAGCACCCAGAAAAAGTAGAGATGACGATTTTCCGCGAAAACTGTGAAGACATTTACGCTGGGATTGAGTTCGAGGCAGGTTCGGAAGCGGTGAAAAAGGTTCTCGGGTTTATTCGCGAGCAGTTCCCAAAAGATTATGCAAAAATTCGGTTTCCAGAAACGTCTGGAATTGGAATTAAGCCAGTCTCTCAGGAAGGAACCGTGCGATTGGTCCGCGCAGCTCTTGAGTATGCTTTCCGGGAAAAGAGTAAGTCTCTCACGATCGTGCACAAGGGCAACATCATGAAGTACACCGAAGGCGGATTCCGCAAGTGGGCCTATGAGCTCGCAGAAAAAGAATACACGTCGAAGGTCTATACTTGGGATCAGTGGGAGATCACGAAAAAGAATAAAGGTGAGGAAGCAGCAAACACCGAGATGAAGGCCGCTCAAGCTGCCGGCAAGCTCATCGTGAAGGACGCCATCGCCGACATCGCCCTTCAACAAGTCCTCACCCGCCCCGAAGAGTTCGATGTCATCGCAACTTTAAATTTGAACGGCGATTACCTTTCGGACGCCCTCGCTGCCCAAGTCGGCGGCATCGGAATCGCGCCGGGTGGAAACATCAACTACGTCACCGGACACGCGATTTTCGAGGCGACCCATGGGACGGCTCCGAAATACGCAAACCTCGATAAAGTGAATCCAGGATCGGTCATTCTTTCGGGCGAGATGATGCTTCGGTACATGGGATGGACGGAAGCTGCAGACCTCATCATCAAGGGGATGGACGGTGCGATCACTTCTCGTCGCGTGACTTACGATTTCGCCCGCCTCATGAAGCAAGAAGGCGCGAAAGACGCTCAAGAAATTAAGTGTTCAGAATTCGGAAAAAACATCATTTCCCACATGTAATGAAATCAGCCGATCCCCCGTGCGGACCGGCAGGAGAAAACCCATGGCTAAAAAAAGAGTAAAAGTTGCCCTCACCGGCGCTGCAGGACAAATCGGTTACGCGATCTTATTTCGAATTGCTTCGGGCCAGATGTTCGGACCCGAAACCGAAGTGGAACTTCAGCTATTGGAACTTGAGCCTGCCCTTGCGGCATTGAATGGCGTGGCGATGGAGCTCGACGATGCGGCATTTCCGCTCCTGAAAAACATCGTTTGCACGTCTGATGTGAATACTGCTTTTAAAGGCGTGGATTGGTCCGTTTTGGTCGGTGCGGTTCCCCGGAAACCTGGGATGGAGCGTGCGGATCTCTTAAAAGTAAATGGCGGCATTTTCTCCGTGCAGGGAAAAGCACTGAACGACCACGCTTCCGAAAACGTGAAGACGCTCGTGGTTGGAAATCCTTGCAACACGAACGCACTGATCGCGATGTCCCACGCGCCCCGCATTTCGAAAGAAAATTTTTTCGCAATGACGATGCTTGATGAGACTCGCGCTCGGAACCAATTGGCTAAAAAAGCCGGCGTGGCCGTGGACTCCGTGAAGGGATTAGCGATCTGGGGAAATCACTCCCCAACCATGTATCCCGATTTCTACAACGCGAAAATCGGTGGAAAGCCCGTTACCGAAGTGATCACCGACGATGCGTGGTTGAAGGGTGAATTCATCACGACCGTGCAGCAACGGGGAGCTGCGGTGCTGAAAGCACGCGGAGTTTCTTCGGCCGCTTCTGCCGCTTCTGCGGCTATCGAGTCAGTCTTTAAAACTGTGCACGACACGCCAGCCGGAGAAGTGGTTTCCCTCGCTGTCTGTTCGAAAGGTCAGTACGGCGTCGATGCGGGACTCATGTTCTCATTCCCTTGCCGCATCGAAGGCGGAAAGGTGAAAGTCCAAGAGGGCTGGACCCACGGCGAATTCGGTAAAGACAAATTTGCGAAAACGCTGGAAGAGCTCCGTGGCGAGCGTGATGCAGTGAAATCCCTGGGGTTGATCTAAGATGAATATTCATGAGTACCAAGCAAAGCAGATCTTAAAACGCTACAACGTCCGTGTCTCGGAAGGCAGACTCGTCGAAGAGGGAGCAGACGTCGAAGGGCGCGCAGAGAAAGCGGCCAAAGACCTCCAAACCGCAACTGGCACTCAGCTGTTCGTGGTGAAAGCGCAGATTCATGCGGGTGGCCGAGGCAAAGCAGGCGGGGTAAAGGTTTGTAAAGACCTCGCTGCCGTTCGCACGGCTGCGAAAGACATCATGGGTAAGACGTTGGTCACCCCGCAGACCGGCGCGGCCGGAAAAGTGGTGCACAAAATTTACATCGAGCAAGGTTCGGACATCGCGAAAGAATTTTACCTCGGAATAGTGACGGACCGATCCGTCGGCTCTGTCGTGATGATGGCGTCGACCGAAGGCGGAGTGGAAATCGAAGAAGTTGCTCATAAATCTCCAGAAAAGATCGTGAAAGTCGCCATCGATCCGACCACGGGTTTCTTGCCGTTTCACGCGCGTAAGATCGCAAAAGCGCTCGGCCTCACGGGCGAGCAAGTGAAAGATGCGAACGCGTTTTTGTCGAACATCTACCGCTGCTACATGGAAATGGACTGTTCCCAGGTCGAAATCAATCCCATGATTTTAACCACCAAAGGCGAACTGCTCGCTTTAGATGCGAAATTCAATTTCGATGACAACGCTCTTTTCCGCCACAAAGATGTGGTCGAAATGCGCGATCTGAAGGAAGAGAATCCACAAGACGTCGAAGCATCGAAATTCGATTTGGCGTACATCGCGCTTGAAGGAAACATCGGATGCCTCGTGAATGGTGCCGGACTCGCAATGGCCACCATGGACATCATCAAACTTCACGGTGGTTCACCGGCAAACTTCCTCGACGTCGGCGGCGGCGCGACGAAGGAAAAAGTCACGCACGCTTTCAAAATCATTCTCGCTGATCCAGCCGTGAAAGCGATCTTGGTGAATATTTTCGGTGGGATCATGAAGTGCGACATCATTGCCGAAGGCGTGATTGCCGCGGCGAAAGAACTCTCATTGAAGGTGCCCCTCGTGGTTCGACTCGAAGGAACCAACGTCGAAAAAGGAAAAGAGATCCTTTCTAAATCAGGTTTGAAGATCACTGCCGCCGATGACCTCGGCGATGCTGCGAAAAAAGTCGTCGCAGCTGCGAAAGGGACGCTCTAAATGGCTATCTGGATTGATAAAAATACGAAACTTCTGGTTCAGGGAATCACCGGATCACAGGGATCTTTCCACGCGATGGGGTGCCGTGATTACGGTACGAATGTCGTCGGCGGAGTGACTCCAGGACGAGGCGGCCAGACGCACGAAGGATTTGCCGTTTTCGATACGGTGGCTGAAGCGGTGAAGAAAACCGGCGCGAACGCGACGATGATCTTCGTTCCTCCTCCGGGCGCAGCAGATGCCATCTGTGAAGCTGCGGATGCGAACATTCCCCTCATCGTCTGCATCACCGAAGGAATTCCGGTCCGAGACATGGTCGCAGTTAAGCGTTACCTCGCTTCGACCAAGTCTCGCCTGATCGGTCCGAACTGCCCAGGAATCATCACCCCAGGCGCTTGTAAAATCGGCATCATGCCGGGGCAGATCCATTTACCGGGACGCATCGGCGTCATCTCGAAGTCGGGAACCCTGACCTACGAAGCAGTGCACCAGCTCACGCGCCTCGGGATCGGTCAGTCGACCTGCGTCGGCATCGGAGGCGATCCGATAAACGGGACGAACTTCATCGATGTCTTAGAAGCGTTCGCCCGAGATGAGAACACGGACGGCGTGATTTTGATCGGTGAAATCGGTGGTAACGCCGAACAAGAAGCAGCCGAATACATCAAACGCGAGTTTAAGAAACCGGTCGTCGGCTTCATCGGGGGGGCAACCGCACCCGAAGGAAAACGCATGGGGCATGCGGGAGCGATTATCTCAGGCGGAGAGGGGACTGCGGAAGAGAAGTTCCAGGCCCTCTTAGCTGCTGGGGCTAAAATCACCCGAAGTCCAGCGGAACTGGGCATCACGATGAAGGCCGCCCTGGGAAAATAGCCCGGGTGACTACGGTTTAGCATCGACTTTTTCCCCAACTCGGAAGAGAAGTCTTCCGAAGAACATCTTTTTATAAAGGAATCCAATCATGGCTAACGAAAAAACTTTCTCCATCATCAAACCGAACGCTGTCGAAAAAAACGCGATCGGCGAGATCCTCACCCGTTTTGAGAAAAAAGGCCTGCGCATCGCTGCCGCGAAGTTCACGAAACTTTCCCGTGAAAAAACCGAAGGGTTTTACATTGAACACAAAGAGCGTCCTTTCTTCGGATCTCTGGTGAATTTCATGACCTCCGGCCCGGTCCTTTTACTGGTCCTCGAAGGTGAAAACGCGGTGCTTGCGAACCGCGAAATCATGGGCGCAACCGATCCTGCGAAAGCTGATGCCGGCACGCTCCGTAAAGATTTTGCGGATTCCATCGAAGCAAACGCCGTTCATGGTTCTGATTCGGCCCAGTCTGCGGCCCGTGAAATTGCGTATTTCTTCGACAAATCGGACGTATCGAACCGCTTTTAATTTTTAGCGAGGAGGGGGATTTCGGTGAAAATCGCACTCGCCCAAATTGCTCCGGTCGTGGGTGATTTCGATTCGAATGTCGCTCTGATCGCGGATAGTTATGCACGGGCCGTCTCGGAACCTTCCGGGCCGGCCCGTTTGCTTTTATGTCCAGAACTCGCCGTCTCGGGCTACCCGCCGCACGATCTCCTTGATCGCCCCGAAATTTTTACGCGGACGGATGCAGCCCTCGAGAAATTAGCAAAGTTGACCCTGGGCCAGACGACGGCCATCGCGGTGGGACACATCGGCCGAAATCCGGAGGCTACCGGCAGATCGGCGCGGAACTGCGTTTCGGTCATCGAGAATGGACGGATCGTTTTTACGCAGGCGAAGACCCTGCTCCCGACCTACGATGTGTTTGATGAGGCCAGGTACTTCGAGCCTGCGACCGAGCAGAAGGCTTGGAACTCAGGAACCGAGAGAGTGGTGTTTGCGATCTGTGAGGACCTCTGGGGAGGAGACGAGGTTCTCGGACGTCGGCTTTACGGAAAGAACCCTGTCGATGTTTACGTCGGTTTAAAACCAGACTTGCTCATTTCCCTATCTGCTTCTCCCTATGAATTTGGAAAACGCGCTCACCGGGAATCTTTGCATGCAGCGGTGGTTAAGCGCGTCGGTTGCCCCCTCATTTATGTGAATCAAGTCGGCGCTACCGACGAAGTCCTCTTCGATGGTGCGAGTTTCGCGCTGAGGAGTGACGCAAGTTTGGCGGGACGCTTGGTGGCGTTTCGTCCGGCATTTGCGATCTTTGATTCGGATTCCGAAACTTTCCAGGGTTCTAATGAGGGTCGTGAGGATTCCCCGCCGGATGAACTCGATGTCATGATTCGTGGACTCATCACCGGTATTTCAGAATATTTCCGCCGTACGAATTTTAAGCTCGCGATCCTTGGCCTCTCCGGTGGAATCGATTCCGCAGTGGTTGCCGCTTTGGCCACGCGTGCGCTCGGACCGGAAAATGTTTTCGGAATCGCGATGCCATCCCAGTACTCGAGTCACCATTCGCTAACGGATGCAGAAACGCTCGCGCGAAACCTCGGCCTGCCGTTCGAAGTGCGGCCGATTAAATTCTTTTTCTCAGCCGCGAACCGAGAGATGGGAGAAGCGCGCGGAGGGCTTTCAGAAATCGCCCAGGAAAATCTCCAAGCCCGCCTGCGTGGGTTAACCCTCATGACCCTGGCGAATCACTACGGAGCGCTCGTTCTCACTACGGGGAATAAATCAGAAATCGCCGTCGGATATTGCACGCTTTACGGTGATATGTGTGGAGCGCTTTCCCCGATTGGCGATGTGTTGAAAACCCGTGTCTATGAAGTGGCTCACAGGCTGAATGAGTGGGCCGTAAGAGAGGGGAAAGTCTCGCCGATTCCTGAAAGCACGCTCACGAAAGCGCCTTCCGCGGAGTTAAAGCCGGGACAGCTTGACCAGGATTCCCTTCCACCTTATCCGCTCTTAGATGCGATGCTCGTCGATACGCTTGAGAATTTTTTGCCCCAAAGCGAACTCAGGAAAAAGCATGGAGACTGGGTCACGGATATCCTTCGAAAAATCGAATTAAACGAATACAAACGTCGCCAAGCCGCTCCGGTTCTGAAAGTTTCTCCGAAAGCATTTGGTCTCGGCAGGCGTGTGCCGATTGCGAAGCACTGGAAAACTTCTGCGGATTAGAAATTCTTTTATCGACAGGAATTCATACAACTCGAGTACTTCACGGTCACTTTCGTATCTTGGCACTGGGCGGTGCCCAGGTGTCGAACAATTGCGGCCGGATTCGTCACCGGTATGGTTGAAGTGATTCCGAACTTCGCTTTGCAGTGCGCGACTGCGTACTGGACCATCCCATTTCGCATTGCCGAATCTCCAGCCAGGAAATCGCTGATCTTGAAGCGGTTCAGCCCGATTCCGCCTAAACTGGCACTGCTCTGAGTGATCGTGAAGTTAAATCGTGATGACGGGAGCTGAGCGGCTGTGCAGTCAACTGCGCGTGTGATCCGAGCGATTCCGAATGGATCTGTGCCCACTTGATCGACCATCACGACGTGTCCGGCTTGGGCGATGATGTCGCCTGGATTGAGCGTTGCACCGTTCGAAATGGATTTCTGACGGCTAATACAGGATAGCCCATTATTTTCGGGGTCCATGAGCATGTAAGAATTCACACCACCGATTTGGTAAGCTTTGCTCGATGCCTCTTTTTTCAACTTCAGCCCTGAGACGAGAAGCGCGGAGGAAACGTAACCGGAACAATCAATGCCGAGAGCGACCGAACCGGAACCGCCGTTTTTAAAAAGGTCGATTTCCATTGCAGAAGTAGAAGCAACATAGGGCTTTCCACCAAAATCATAGATGAGCGGATTTTTTTGCTCGGGAAAACAACTGCCTGCGGGGCCTGTCCGAGTGGAATAGTAAGCGTTCGATTTCATCACGCTCGTTGCGGAAGCGATCGTACGCTGATAACCACCCGAAGGATGGGTGCCGTCGATCACGATGCCTTCCATCCGGCGACTGTTGTTTGTCATGGGTGCGATATCCAACACCGAGCAGCTTTGGTAAGCGACCGATAGAACTTTGTAAGCGCCGTAAACGGGGGACACAAAGTTCTTTCTGAATTTTTCAAACAGGGGAACGGAGTCAGCCCGCGCGTCGACGATTACGGGTGTACTTGGCGCATTCGGAGCGGCCGGAGTGGTCGGGGTCGATTGGTCGGGCGAAGTTGGGATGCAATCGGAGGCGTTGTGAGCAATCACGCTCGGCTTTTCGTTTTCTACTTCGAAGTCACGAAAACTTTTTGCAATCCGGCTTTGAATCGCTGCCTTTTCGGGTGTGGTTCGGTCGCCGAGTTCGATCTCGGCAAGCGTGGTTAACAGGGCTTGCTTCCGTGCTTCACCTTCCAGTTTCTGATGCTCCGGAGTTTCTGCTGCCACGTAGATCTCCGCGTAAAAATTTGCATAGGCATCCGAAAGGGGTTGCTCGGCTCTGAGAGCGCTCGATTTCGGAGTAGGAGAATTCGCGAGGCCTTCTCGCATGAAATCGGGAGGGGGCAATTCGTTCGTCATGGCTACTTCATCGTAGAGGGCTTTAAAGAATCCATCACGGACGGCATTCGTAGAGCAGCCCACTGGCTCGTTTAAGCGTCCGCTGAGACTGTTCGCTCTTTCCATCACAGATCCCGCTCCGCAAGCCGTAAGGGATGCGGTGGAGAGGAGGATAGCGATGCGGCTGAAAGGGGTAGGCAGATTCTTCATGCCTAGCGGATCGGAATTTCCCAGGAAAAATCGAGGGCCGAATTCTAAGAATCAGCGTCAAAAATCGAGCAGCGCATTTTTACTAGGGTTTATGGAACAATAGTAAAGGTGTGGTTTTAGTTCTTCCCGGAAATTCCGAGAAGGTTATTGGAGAGGTGCAAATGCATTCTGTAAAACTATCGAGAGTGACGAAATGGATCCTGCTATCGGCCGCGCTGGTGATGAGCGCGCCGGTGTTTGCCGAAGATCCCCAAACCGGAACTCCGGCCCAAGTAAAGTTGCAGGGTTTAAAAGATCAGCAGACTTCGCTCATGACCGCGATCCAGGCGGCCTCGGGAAAATCACAAAAGGATCTCATCAAACAAAAGGGCGCGCTTGATCAACAAATAAAAGCAGCTCAAGTCGAGTTAGACAACGAGGCGAAAGCGACGGCGAAAAATTTAGCCGATCGGCAAGCCGCGATCGCGAAAGTCCAAAGCGACCAAGCCCAAATTGCCGCGAATAAAAGCACGATCGACGCTAACACCGCATCGATGACGGCGGATAAATCGAAGTCGGATCTTCAAAAAATCCGTCGCCAAAACGATGATTTGAAAAAGAAGAACGATGCGCTATCGGCAGACATCACCGCGCAGGGTGCGACCTACATTCGCCTAGCCGGGACCCAGATGCCGCAGGATCCTGACACCGGCTCCGCGGATGCTGCATCTGCGGGGGCAGTGTCTTCAGGAACAGTGTCTCCGGGCGCTTCGGCTGCAAACGGCGTTAGTACAGGCGATGGTCAGACTCCGTTACCCGGTGCTGCTGCCGCTAACACGGTAGCCGCTTCGACGAATTTAAAAGACCGGGAACTGCCGACGGGCGCGACAGCTACCGCACCGGCCGGCTCGGCCGGCCAGCCTACCGTTCCAGGTCCGCAAAGTACGAATGCCGAGTTGAAAACGAACGAAGCCTGCTGGACGAAGAATGATGCTCCAGCGAAAACCCCAGTTTACGCGTATTTTCCAATCGGAAAGTCACAGTTGAGAAAAGCTTCCGCGGGAGTATCCGAAGAAGAAGTAAGGCTTCACACCTTATTTACGGACAACGCAGTGTCCGCAATTAATGATCTGAATGAGAATAAAGATCACCGGATTTCGAAAATCGAAGCAACGGGGTACTGCTCGACCATTCCGATGCATTCGAAAACGCTCGAGACCCTTGCCGACGAACGTGGTAAGTATGCTGCGAATAATTTTTTCTCGACCGCGATGATCGAAACCGGGGCGGCGAATCTGACCATTCCTGGCTACGAAACGAAAGGGAATCCAGGTTCTCCGCCGGTGGTAGGCCCAGTTTGGACTCCGGGCGACTACGCGGAACTTCTGAAAACGAAGCCTACCGACGCAGACATCACGAAAGCTGCCGATGCGATCATGGCGAGTAAAGATTTCACGCCGGTGAAAGGGGCCACCCGAGCGGAAACGAAAAAACGACTGCTGGAGTGCTGCAACACGAATAAAGCGACGCTGAAATACCAGCCTTACCAGTACATCGAGCTCCACATTTACGGTTCGAAGTTTGATGTGAATTTGCCTGGCTGTAAGAATCCGACGGTTTCCGATCTTCCGGCGAAACCAAATGACTTAGGCATTCCTAATAACCTCGGGATTCCAGCGAATCCGACGCAGGGGAATCCCATCCAAGGCAAAGGTGGCAAGGACAAATCGGGCGCCGGTATTTAGTAAGTATCTGATATCTTTAGTGAATTAATGGGGTAGAGATCTCTAGGTCTCTGCCCCTTTTTCAGTTACACTTAAATAATCTCAGGCCTTTCTGGTCTACGCAGGACGTCCGTTCAAGCATCTCATTCTTACTCCGTTTAAATTCTTACCGTTACGATTCGCATCTAGACCCGCTCTCCTCAGTGCTGTTCTGATCGATCAGTCGTTTTGGATCCATCGTTTCTCTTTGATTCATCTTCATCTCGATTTCACTCAACGATCAAACTGGAAGGAAATTCGCATGAAAACCCAAGTCGTTTCTTTTCACTGCGTTCTGAAAAATAAACTCGGAAAAGTACTCGGTTCCACTTTTAATCACGAGGTCATTGCTTGCTCGGAGGGCGAGGGTGCCATGCTTCAAGGCCTCGTCGATGGAATGCAAGGTCTGCGGAAAGGCGAAAAGCGCAGTATTTTCGTTCCTGCGGAAAAAGCATACGGCTTCTATGATCCACGCCTCTCGTTTGAACTCGCCCGCAGGGATTTACCCGAAGGTAAAATCGAAGTGGGGAATGAAGTGGTCTATCCAGGCCCGGACGGAGAAGAACGCCATTACCGAGTGACGAAAGTAGGCGATCGCACGGTCACCCTCGAGGGAAACCACGCGCTAGCAGGTGAGGATTTGATATTTGATATCGAGGCCACCGAAGCCCGCGAGGCGACACCCAGTGATGTGGGAGACGAGCTTTTTTCCGAAAAACACGGCTTTCTGCACTAAATCGGGTGAAATCGTTTTAAACAAGGGGTGCTCGCCGCTGCGGGTGCCCCTTGTTTATTCCCAGACGGCTTCGGTTGACACTCCCCGTAATTCGCATCGTCGCGGTAGGGTGAGGCCATGAAACTCAAACCCGGCATCGTTTTCGGCTCTGCGCTCCACGACCTTTATCAATACGCAAAGGAAACCGGGTTTGCGCTGCCTGCAGTGAACGCGACGGGCACGAACACCGTGAACGCGATTCTCGAGACCGCGAAGGCGGTGAATTCTCCGGTGATCATTCAATTCTCAAACGGCGGCGGCCAATTTTACGCGGGTAAAACGCTGAAATTGGAAGACGGAAAAGCACCCGCGCTCGGCGCGATATCGGCGGCTCATCACATCCATCAGTTGGCTGAATATTACGGGGTTCCGGTCGTGGTCCATACCGACCACGCGGCAAAGAAACTTCTGCCTTGGGTGGATTTCATGCTCGACGCGGGCGAAGCCTATTACAAAACCCACCAGAAACCTTTGTTCTCCTCACACATGCTGGATTTGTCGGAAGAAACGTTGGAAGAAAACGTCCAGACTTGCGCGAAATACCTCAAGCGCATGAAGGCGATGGACACCGCGATTGAGATTGAACTCGGAGTGACCGGTGGCGAAGAAGACGGCGTCGATAACTCCGATATCGATAATTCGAAGCTCTACACGCAGCCTGAAGACGTGGCTTACGCTTACGAGACCTTAAAAGAAATTTCGTCCGATTTCACCATTGCCGCTTCTTTCGGAAACGTGCACGGCGTGTACAAACCAGGAAACGTGAAACTTTCACCGATCATCTTGAAAAATTCTCAGGAGTTCGTGCAGAAGAAATTCGGTACCGCCGCGAAACCCGTCTCGTTCGTGTTCCACGGCGGATCGGGCTCGGAGAAGAGCGAAATTCACGAAGCACTCACTTACGGCGTGATTAAGATGAACATCGACACCGACATGCAGTGGGCAATGTGGGAAGGGATTCGCAACTTCTATGAGGCGAAGAAAGCTTACCTCCAAGGTCAGCTTGGAAATCCCGAAGGCAAAGAAGCCCCGAACAAAAAGTATTACGATCCAAGGAATTGGCTCCGCCAGGGAGAAGAGTCGCTCTCTAGACGCTTGAAAGTCGCGTTCGAAGATCTGAACTGCGTGAATCGAAACCGCTAATTTTATGGAGTAGCCGTCTAGAAAGCAGCAGAGCTCTCTAGCCGACTCACCAAAATCCCCACGTGGTTTTCGTGAGCGATTTTGCGAGAACAGGGTCGAGGGAGAGTTCGGTTGCGAACTTTTCAAGACTTTTTCGTAACGGTTCTGCGATTTCTTGGATTTCTTTCGCGGGGGATGCGAGCTCGGAGATGCCTCGCAGGGTCTGCTGTGCTTCTGAAATCACATGCTCGTTTCGCTCGAACGTCAGACGGATACTCTGCAGATCCTTCTCGATCATTTTAAGGCGATCGAGCGCGCGATCGACCGAGGCAGTGAGGTGGGCGTGCAGAGGATCGCTCGCATCGGGAAGAAAGGACTCAGAATTCGATTGGAGAAATCCGATTCGTTCAGCTGCGTTTATCTCTGCGAGCTTCAGGGCGTGTTGCTCGAGTTCGATGTTTCGGCGGTAGCCGTCTACGATCTCCATGGCTTGATTGAGTGCGACTAAAAATTCCGTTTTATGCTCGATCGATCGGTTTTTAATCAGGAGCCAACTCGAAGATTTTGAATAGAGGGAAATCCAAAGAGAATGCTCCCTGAAGTAATCACTCCGAGTGATCGAGCCGGCGCTCAGGGTTTGGATGTTTTTTCGGAGGTCTTGGTCGAAGTACGCTAAACTCTCCACCGTCAGTTCAGTATTTTTTGGGATTCGTTTACTGAGTGATTCGTTTAAGGCATTTAAATTTAAAGAACTAGCGCCGGGACTGGTTTGAAATTTCCCCGTGAGGGAAGTGGCTACCGCTTTGCTTCCTGATGCTTTCCGAAACGCTGCGATGACTGCAGAGTGATTGGTTTTCTTTCCTTGCTCGAATTTTGCATTCTTAGCCCATTTATCGAAGTTCAGCGCACTCTGGACGGTGAGTTTGAAGAACGCCTCTTTCAGTGTTTCATTTGAATCGATGGTGCGGAAAACGAGCTTGATGTCGAGATGCATTTCGCGAGGGATATTTGGAAAAGCTTCGAAAAATTGAAGAGGAGCGTAATTGATTTCATGTTGCAGCATCTGCCAGAAATCAACAGCCACCTCCTTTAAAACGGCATCATAACTCGCATCAGATGATCGAAGTTTCTCGGCGAGGGCGCGAGTATGCTCTGCCCGCGTCTGCCATTGGTTTTGATCGCTCGTATGGTGAAAGTGTTTCATTAAAGCCCAGACGAGTAACTGGTTGCTCCGAGTGTCGAAGAGAACGGGCAAGTCGACTGCCAGAGTTTGAAAAAGGGTATCGCGAATGACTTGCTCATCCGTTTGAAGTTCCACTTTAACGAGCAGTTCCTGACAGCGGAGTTCGATCGGGATGAGTTCCGCTGCTTGGGCGGACTGGGGCAGATAGAGTGCGAACGGAGCTAGGAGCATTGCCGAAAGAGCGAGCGTGAGGATCAATTTCAAATTCATCTTTGTCCGCCGGAGTTCAGGATTTCGAGATGGGCACTGTTAAAAGGATCTCATAGCCATTCGTTTCGCGGATGGGAAATTCGTGCATCTCGGCTAATGAAGAGTGAGGAGTCAGCGGGTTGGCGCGGCCCAGAGCAAGAGGCGTTTCCAAGATTTGAAGATGCGTTCGCTTCGAGGAATTGGGCCCCACCGATGTCTCCCAATCCGGAAAATCAAAAACGCTGAGTCAGAGATTCTCTCTAAATCAGCGTTTTTTAAGTCTTTTATGGTGGGCCCGGAGAGATTCGAACTCCCGACCAACTGGTTCGAAGCCAGCTACTCTATCCAACTGAGCTACGAGCCCACACTTAGGGTGTCGCTTTATTTTCGGGGCTTTTCAAGCTTCTCTTTTAAGCAGCGTTCATAAGCCGCGTCCCCTTTGATCGTGACGCTTCCACTTGCGGTCTTGCATTCCTTTTTCATTTTGATAGCTCCGCCCGCATTGTCGGAAGCTTCCTCTGCCTGGGATTTTGCGTCATTCGGTGATTCGAGGAGCGATTTCGTGTCCCCGCCGGGAAAAGTCCTCACGACTTGGTCCGCTTGGGCAGGGGCGGCTCCTTGCGAGGCAGCCAGCGCCAGGGTGAAAAGGAAGGGCAAAACGAATGAATTGGAAGAGGTTTTCATCTTTTAAGTTTCTTAGGCAGGACTCATTCTGACAAGTAAGAATCTTTTCATGTTCAAGCGGTAAACCCTTGGAAATGGCCCGAAGTCCGTGTTTGGCACCCTGCGCGGATCTGTGATACCGTGTGGATTATGTCAGCTGCTAAAACCAATGCGAAAAAGATCCTCGAACGCGTCCGGAATGCTCGCTCTCAGCTGGAGAGTTTCCTGAAAGACCGGTCTTGGATCGAAGAAGCAAAGAAAATTGCAGAAAAACAGGGCAATGAAGTGAAGAAGCTCATTGATACGGATGTGGCTAAGCTCCGTGTTTTTCTTGAAAAAGAGAAAAAAGAACTTGAGAAGCTTCAAGCCCAAATTCCGGGTGAAGTGACCAAGATTAAGAAGTTCGTTGAAGCCCAAAAGAAAGAGCTTTCCGGTCTTCTGACCTCCGCGAAATCGGGCAAGGGCAAGAAAACCAAGAAGGTTGCGAAACCGAAGCAGCCTAATTCAAAAAAAGCAGGATCCGCCAAGGCCGACACTAGCAAAAAGCCTGCGGTCCGCTCGCCAGCACCGAAAATTAAAAAATCTCCGGGAAACAAGGCTTGATCCTTCTTCCAGAGATCTCTGAAACGTTTGATGCCACTTGGGGACCCTTTCTTGACATTGGGTTTCCAGCGTGGGCATTACTGTACCCACTGACCAGCCATTAATGCTTCACTAACGCTTCACTAATGCGACACCACTAGCGACACCACTGCGAGGAATATCGATAAGATCTATGGAAGTTAAACCTAAGACGAGAGTATCCATCATCCCTGTCGGGGATAAGCCTGCGACCCCTTCACCTTCGATTCCTTCGATCACGATCGGCGGTTCCGGATCCGGCCCGGCTTCGATTACGATTGCGAATCGGGCGGGGGCACCTTCAGCCCGTCCTGCGGGCGGATCACCGTTTCCATCCCGTCCCAGTGGCGGTGGCGGCGGTGGTGGTGGCGGATTTTCCCGTGGACCCCGTCGTGATTTATCGAAATTTAATACGGACGAACATCGAATCAATGACCGGATTCGGGTGCCCCAAGTTCGCTTGATCGATCACCTCGGTGAACAAAAGGGCGTCACGGACACCAGCCAAGCGATGATGATGGCACGCGAAGCGGGCCTCGATTTGGTTGAAATTTCTCCTAATGCGAACCCGCCGGTTTGTAAGATCCTGGACTACGGCAAGTTCAAATTCGACAAAAAGAAAAAAGAACACGAAGCCAAAAAGAAGCAAGTCGTCGTGAAGGTGAAAGAAGTCCAACTTCGCCCAAATACCGACGAGCACGATTTGGATTACAAATTTAAAAACATCAAAACCTTCCTAGAAGAAGGCGACAAAGCGAAAATCACGATGATGTTTCGTGGTCGTGAAGTGGCTTACGTCGATGGCGGCTATAAAGTCATGCAACGGTTGATTCTCGAATTAGGGGACCAGGCGATCGTAGAAGCACCGCCGAAACTCGAGGGTAAGAAGCTGATCATGGTCGTCGGACCGAATCCAAAATTCAAAAAGCCTAAACCTCCAAAAATGGCAAAGGAGTACAAGGTTGCTCCTCCTGAAGCGGCCGCTGCTTCTGCTCTCGCTGTTTCGGAAGCGTCCAAAGAGACAGAATCAGTCGACTTAGAGAATGATGGCTCGCCTATGGATGAGGAGTCCGAAGCTTAAATTCCGCCATTCGCTCAGATTTTAAAGGAGGCTCCCGATGTTCGGGGGCCTCCTTTTTGCGATTTTTTCACTTTAACGCGCGTTTACCTCAGTCCGAGGTTGACGGCCTGCGTGGGTATTCAGTAGGTTCGGGTTCTCCTGAATAAGGTCGCTAGAAGGGGTGTGCTTCTGTGAAGCTACCGTAGGTCTGTTTCCAGCCAGACTCGATCGGTATAAACGCCTTCTGGTTCGTCGAAGTGAATCGATTCACTTCGAAACGTTGCTGGGAAAGAAGGAAGTCCATGCCTAAGTTAAAAACTAAGAAGGCCGCCGCGAAGCGTTTCAGCTTCACCGCGACCGGCAAAGTAAAATTCAAGCGCACGAACAAGCGCCACGGATTAGGAAATAAAAGCGCTAAGCGTAAATTGAAGCTCCGCGCTGGCGGTTACATCTTCAGCGGCGATGTCCAACACGTCGAAGAGTGCCTCCCGTACGGCGGAAGATAATTTCGCCGGCCGTTCGCATCGATTCGTCATCCCGTTATCAGTAGTAACTTTCAGTTTTAAGGAGATTTTCAATGCCTAGAGCAAAACGCGGTACAAAACGCCGCACACGTAGAAAAAAGATTTTAGACAAAGCCTCAGGATTCGTTCTGGGGCGTGGCGTACAAGCAGCGCGGACGGCAGAAGCCGTTGACCGCGCGGGCGTGTATGCTTACCGCGATCGTCGCGCAAAGAAACGTGACTTCCGCCAACTGTGGATTGCACGTCTCTCGGCTGCATTGAACGGAAACGACATGAGTTATTCCCGTTTCATCGGCGCTTTGAAAAAAGCAGACGTTCGCCTGGATCGTAAAGTCCTTTCGGATATTGCGATCACGGATCCGACTGGATTCTCAGCCATTGTGAACGATGTTCGTTCCATGGCTCCGACTCAGTAAGATCGATCACTCGATTTGATTTGCGAAAGAGCGAAGAGGGATGACCTCTTCGCTCTTTTTCGATTTGATGAGCAAAGTGACCCTACTACTTAGAATTAGCTCAGTGTGTTAATAATCAGTTGCATCTCTGAATCCGCGGGCGTAGTCCTACGACGATTTCGCACAGTTCTATTCTCGTTATTTAATTTAAGGGGTTCCTATGAAATTCGCATTCCTGCTTTTATTCGCTCTTGCTCCGTCTCTCAGCCAAGCCCTGGTGATCGAAGTGGCTTCCTGTGAGACTTCCGATCATGCCTATCAAGTGAATGTTTCGGATAACCAAGGCACAGGCATGGACCGGACGTCTCATCTCTCCGCTCAGATTCTCGATGCCAATGGAAACACCATCGCATCTCTCCCGGTAGAGCTCTATCAAGGTGCGACTTCAGCAAGTTTCGGTCGCGCGACTTACCAAGATTCTGAAACGTCGGGAACGAAATTTTCGCTGCAAGGCCCATCAACCAATTTTAAGAACTACCTCTTGAACGTCGATATGGACGGCAACCAAATTTCGGATCAAGACTTAAGCTGCACGGTCTTTGGTGGACGGGTTTTATAGAAAAAAGCCCACGACGTTCTTAGTCGGAACCGTTAAAACTAAATACGAACAACCCATCCAGCACGGCTTTGAGCTTTCAAAGTCGTGCTTTTTTTCATTTTGTCTCCGGCGTGAAAGAGCGTGAGAAAACTTGAAACCGCGGCGCATTAGGTCATAGGGTGATCACACGACTCTCGTCTCGAATTCAAAGGAAATGCCATGGAATCACTCATCTCTAAAATCAATGCCATCGGAACCAAGACGTTGGAGGATATCGCGACTGCCAGCGACCTCGCAGGGCTAGAGATTTTTCGGGTGTCGGTCTTGGGAAAAAAGGGAAGTCTATCTGAAGTCCTAAAAGGGCTCGGGTCCGTGGGAAGTGATGACCGCCCTAAAATCGGCGCAGCCGCAAACGACGTGAAGGCTAAAATCGAAGCAGCGCTCGAAGAGAAAAAATCCATTCTGGAATCCCGCGATCTGGAAGCTCGACTGGCAAACGAACGCATCGATGTCTCACTTCCGTCACGCAAGCTCCACCGCGGTGCCCTCCATCCGATCACCCAAACGACGCGTAAAATGGTCGAAGTTTTTTCGCGACTTGGATTTGATCTCCTCACGGGGCCCGAGATTGAGACCGATTATTTTTGTTTCGAAGCCGTGAATATTCCCGCCGATCATCCGGCACGCGACCAGCAAGATACTTTCTTCATGGGGCCCGGACTTGTCCTGCGCACCCAGACCACCGCGATCCAGACCCGGGCGATGCGAGGAAACGAGTGGCCCATTCGCATCCTCTGTCCCGGCGCCGTGTACCGGAAGGACAACGATGCGACGCACTCCCCGATGTTCCATCAACTCGAGGGACTTTGGATCGATAAAAAAGTGAAAATGAGTGACCTGAAAGGGACGCTGGAATTTTTCGCAAAGGAAGTTTTCGGTGCGGCTACGAAGATCCGGTTGCGGCCTTCTTATTTCTCATTCGTCGAACCTGGAGCGGAGGTCGATGTTTCCTGTTTTCGTTGTGGCGGAAAGGATGCCGCATGCAAAGTCTGCAAAGGAAGCGGTTGGTTGGAAATTCTCGGATCTGGAATGGTTCATCCGAAACTCCTCGAGCTCGCGGGTTATGATCCGAACGAAGTTTCGGGATTTGCATTTGGGATCGGAATCGACCGTGTCGCGATGATCCTTCACGACATTCCGGACCTTCGTTACATGTTCGAAGGCGACCAGCGTTTTCTCTCTCAGTTTTAAGGACAATGATCTCAAGGATAATGCCATGAAAGTTTCTTACCGTTGGTTGAATGAACTGGTCGATTTCACTCTCTCTCCACAGGCTTTAGCGGATTTGCTCACTTCCCGGGGCTTGGAAGTCGAAGAACTCGAAGGTCAGGGAAAGGGCCTGGATAAAGTCGTCTCGGCTCTGATTTTGGAAAAAGGGAAACATCCCGATTCCGACCGGCTCTCCCTTTGTTCGGTGGATGTGGGTGCGAAGGAACCGCTGCAAATCATTTGCGGTGCGACCAATCACCAGACGGGCGATAAAGTAGTTGCCGCCTTAGTCGGCGCAGAACTGCCGAACGGAATGAAAATAGGGAAGGGCAAAATTCGCGGAGTGGAATCCTTCGGAATGCTCTGCTCGGAATCTGAACTCGGCCTAGCGAAAGAAAGCGAAGGAATCATCATCCTTCCGAAAGAAACCCCCGTTGGAAAGTCCATCGCGGAAGTGCTGGGACGGGACGATACGATACTCACCCTGAAGGTCTACGCAAATCAGGGTCACTACCTTTCGCACTACGGAGTCGCGCGCGAGATCGCGTCCGCACTCGGAGTAAAAGCGAAGCGACCGTTGTCGAATCTGGGCGGAAAAGCACTCTCGTTAGATGGAAAGGGGTCTTCGATCTCCGTCGTGCTTTCGGCGGGCGAAAAAGCCCCTCGGTTTTTTGGTTGTGAAGTTGCGGGAGTAAAGGTCGGGCCTTCACCTGCATGGCTGGTGAAAAAACTCGAATCGGTGGGCTCGCGCTCGATCAATAACGTCGTCGACGCGACTAATCTCGTGCTGCTTGAACTGGGGCACCCGGTGCATGCCTACGATGCTGAAAAAATTTCGGGTAAGAAAATTGGAGTTCGGTTTTCAAATGAAGCTGAAAAGCTCCCCCTTCTAGACGGAACTGAAATTATCCTCAGTGGGAAAGAGTTGGTCATCGAAGACGGTGCTCACCGTGCGATCGGACTGGCCGGCGTCATGGGAGGAGGAAACTCCGAAGTCTCGGTCGAAACGAAGACGGTATTTTTGGAGTGCGCAGAATTCGATTCTATCCTGGTCCGCAAAGCGAAGACGAAATTTGGAAAGATGACGGATGCAGCGACGCGCTTCGAACGCGGCGTCGATCCTACCGGGCTAAAGCAAGTGATGGAACGTCTGGCAATGCTTGTGATCGAAGTTGCGGGTGGTCAGATCATCGGCAGTGTCCAAGCTGAGACTTCTCCTGTCAAAGCGAGACCTGCGATCGAAATGCCGGTGGACTATGTTCGTGATTTCATCGGAATCGACGTCTCTCCCGCTGATGTGACGAAGGCGCTTGAGTCTCTCGATTGCGCGGTGGTGAAGTCAGGAGAAATCCTCTCGGTGACGCCTCCGAGCTACCGTCTGGATTTGAACATTCGCCAGGATCTCTCCGAAGAAGTCGCACGTACCGTAGGGTATGATCGCATTCCTTCGACCATCCCTCAGCTTTCGTCCCAGCCGATTGCGAAAGCGTTCGATGCGAAAGGCGCCGAGCAAATTCTCATCGAGCGCGCAAAAGATGCGATGGTTCGTTCCGGCCTTTGTGAGGCTCTCAACTACGGGTTCACCAGCCGCACGTGGCTCGGCGAGTTCGGGCTTGAGGGCGCAGTAAAAGTACAGAATCCGATGTCCGAAGAAATGGAATGGATGGTCCCTTCGCTGATTCCGGGGCTGGTCGGGAATGCGCTCCACCATTATCGACGTCATTTCGGAAGTGAAACCCCGGTCGTCCGCCTTTTTGAGCTTCGACCGACTTTTACTTTATCCGGGGCCACCGTGACGGACTTTGAAACGGGCATCACCGAGAATTGGAAAATTTCGTTCGCGATGTCTGGCCCTCGTTTCGCCCAAGCCCTTCGGGCGGAAAGTGGGGATGTCGACTTTTCCGATGGAAAGGCGGTGCTGGAGAGTTTCCTGGATCAAATGGGCGCGAAAGGCATCCGGTTCATTCCTTTGCACGCGTCGAGAAACGGAACGCATCCAACCGCGAAAATGCTCCATCCGGGCCAAGCCATCGAAGTTCTATCGGGTAATCAGACGCTCGGGCACTTCGGCCTCCTTCATCCGGGCATATCGAAAAAACTGAAAGTGAAAGCGAACCTTTTTGTTTGCGAACTCGACTGGGGAATCTTGCAAAAGATGAGTCGGGCCGCTTCGCAGGCGCGCTCTTTCAAACCATGGTCAGAGTTTCCTCCTATGGAGCGAGATTTTGCGATCTTAGTGGACGAAAAAGTCACCGCCGATCAAATCACGGCCGTCTTGTTGAAAGCCGGCAAGCCACTGGTGAAATCGGCGCGAGTGTTCGACGTTTACCGAGGCACCCAAGTGGCTCCGGGAAAAACTTCGATCGCGGCGCGAGTGCTGCTCCAGGATGACACGCGTTCGCTTCAGGAATCCGAAGCCGAGTCGATTTCGGCCTCGATTATTGCCGCGCTCAAGAAAGAGTTCGGCGCTGAGCTCCGCTGAACTTCTGTAAGAGGGATCGAATCATCCGGCGATAAGAGCTTGCTAACGCGCCGCGACCCGCTCCCCCAGGCGGGCGAAGGGGCCATTTAGACAAAGCCCTCAGAATGACTCACTTTTTTAGGGAGTCTTCCCTTGCCGACGTGAAAATTCTCCTTCAAACTTAAAAAGATCATTCAGTATCAATTCCGACGTGAAATCGGACCCTTACAGACCTGGTTGGCCAGGATGCATGTGGACAAGGAGAAACCCAGCCGTGGCGATGACGAAAGCGGATATTGTCGAAGCTCTTTATGAAAAAGTCGGCTTCTCAAAAAAAGAAGCGGCGGACCTGGTGGAACTTGTTTTCGATCACCTGAAAACGACCCTCTCTAAAGGCGAAAAAATCAAAATTTCTGGTTTCGGAAACTTCGTGGTTCGCGACAAGCGTTCGCGAATTGGAAGAAATCCACAAACCGGCCAGAGCATCGAAATCTCTGCACGCCGAGTTCTCACTTTTAGACCCTCCCAAGTTCTCCGCGCCGAAGTGAATGCTTCGCTGGAAGGAACTCCGGTAGACCTCTCAAAAATCATCGAGGACGACGATGATGATGAGGATGGAGATGAAAGTTAATCCCCCTTTTCCACATCTCAGGACAGTGGAAGACGAAAGGCTGCTCGCGAGCTTCGATCCCGTGATCGAGACTTCGTTCAGCGGGGCGCCCATTCGCGAAGAAGATGAAGAAAATGACGATCCTTCAGTTATCCCGGCATTGGAGAGACTGGCTTCGTTTGACTTAGGGGCCGCACTTGCCCAGATTCCCGGAAAACTTTTTTTTCGAATCGGTGAAGTAGCAGACCTTTTGGGCGTGAAAGCCTACGTCCTTCGGTTTTGGGAAACGGAGTTTCCCATGGTGCACCCGACGAAGTCGCGGTCCGGCCAACGCGTCTACCAGCGGAAGGATGTCGAAATGCTTCTCTTGATCAAACACCTTTTGTACGTCGAACGTTTTTCGATCGAAGGGGCGCGCAAACGGATCCGCGAGTTGAAAATGAAACCCGCGACGGTTGCGGCGAATCTTTCTCCGAAACCTTCTGAAAATCCAGGCCTTCGAATCGATCCGGCGAAAGCCATTTCTCTCTCTTTGTCCGAAAGCGATCGGCACGCGATTACCGAAATCGTAGGTGAAGCAGAACGCCTGGCTCTAGCCGACATCAAAACATTTTTCCGATTTTAACGAATCTGAGAATTTCAGTTCGCGATAAAATTCAAAATTTGTTCCAGGACTTCCCGCGATTTAAGAATGCGCCTATGTCCGAGTCCCTTCGTCGAAAAGAGGCGTGATCCTTTCCAGGCGGCGTGGATTTCTTCGCCATCCGCGAAAGGAGCGTCCTGATCGTCGCGGTCATGAATAATGAGCGCGGGCTGCGAGAGGTGGCTTGCCCATACCGCCGCGAAATTTTCATCCGCATCCAGGCCCACTAAGTTTTCCAGTTTCTGTCGAAAAATTTCGCGGGCCTTGCCCCTCACGTGAATGAAATCGAGGTAGCGATCAAAAATTCCCGTAAAACGGTTTGCCCCTGCGAGGTCGATCATCCGCTCGGCTCGTAAGCCTTCATGCAGGGCATAGATCGTGGCGCACGCTCCGAAAGAATGGGCGATGACTGCGCGGACGGAGCCGAGTTCTTCCCCCGTGGAGAGGATAAAGTTTTTTGCTTCGACGACATGGGTGAAATCTCCGGGAGATTCCCCATGCGCAGGGAGATCGATCGCGGTGGCTTCGAATCCTGCGGCGGCAATGGATGCGGCAATTCTCCCCATCTGAGTTCCGCGGCCATCCCATCCGTGAATCAGGAGCACTTTCGGTCCACTGCCCCAGGTGTAAGCAGCGAGGCCATTTTTCAGCTTCCAGCATTTGGCTGATTCCAGAATTTCGTTCTCCCATCCGGGGCGAGGCAGCCGTTCGGGTGTGATGAAATAACGAACGGCACGCTCTGCTGTGAAGGAGGGAAGAACGGCGCTGCCCGACCGAAATCCCGAGCGGAGTACCCTGAGCGCTGTCCTTTGTTTTAACGATGGTTTTTTCATCTGAATCGCTCGGGTTAATCGATCAGGTTTGTCTAGGGACCCAGCAACGGCTTTAAAGCCAAGCGAGCGAGATTCTTATTCAGGAGCTTTTCCATCGCAACCAAAAGTCCCGGGGACGTGTGATTAAAATCGGTGATTTTCCCATCAATCAGATCGACCGCTGCCCAGAGAATTTTTTCTTCTCGTAAGAGGCCACCAATTTGAAGAGTCGCCTTTTTCTCAGCTGAGGTTAATTTCGCCACTTCCAAACTTCCGCCCGCATCCATATCGATGATGGATTCACCCTTTTTAGGCACTTTGCGAACTGCTGCCATGAGCTTTCCTTGAACAAACCAGAGCCGAGTTTCGCCGTCTAAAATTCCAGGCAAATAACGTTGGAGGATGACTGGAATCGAACCCTGTTCAGTTGCAGTCTTCAGGATTTTTTCCAAATCCGGATGGGACTTTTCCAACACGGCAACCCCTTTACTCTGGGCTTGAAAGAGTGGCTTTAAAACCACTTTCGATTCTCGATGAATGAATTCCATGAGCTTCGTAGTTTCCGCAGAGACCAGACTCTCAGGAAAAAGCGCACCCAGTCTCGCGGGCGCCCATTTTTCGTTTAGAAAGAACAGCGAGTGGGGAGAGGGATGAATGCGGTTTTTCCTGGCGGACTTTCCGATGTCCACACTCGCGAGGATCTGGAGGGGAAGAAGGTAAGAGAGATCTACCGGCGGATCCGTTCGGTAGAAAAAATGGTCATAAGCTTCGATTTTTTGCCATTTCGGGGCGGAGCGCTCGACTTCGCTAGCGGAGATCGGACTCTTGATTGAAATGACTTCCGCTATCCGAGCGGTTGCTTTTCCTTTTTCTAAGGACAGCGTGCGGCTTTCGGCTAAGAAGCACCGAGCTCCCATTAGCACCGCTTCCTGCATCAGTCTCAGCGTTGAGTCCCGGGCGTGGTCGAGCGTTTCCCAGGGATCGATCAGAAAGAGGAGTTTCGCAAGGCTTCTTTTCTTTTTCACAAAGCTGAGCTTTCTGAAACCTTCCGGAGGAGCTCATCCACAAAATACGAAAGAGCTTTGGTAATTTCAGGTTCACTCTCAGAACTCGCAGCCATCGCTCCGACCAGCATTTCTTCGGCCTTGAGCCTGGCCTCTCCGGGGATTAAATAAGCAGCCACGTGTGCCGGATTTCCGCGCATGGCCCCAAAATCATCTTCAAGATCGTCCGCGATTTGAAATGCGATGCCGACGGTTTCTCCGAGGAGCCCAAACCGTTCGGGGAGAGTTCGCCCAGCGGCCGCGAAGGGGAGTGCGATTGACGCGCGAAAAAGCGCTCCGGTTTTTAAACGGAAAATTTCGAAAAGCGTTTCTAGATTTTTGGGGGAACGGCCTTCCATCAAATCGAGTTCTGAGGACTGCCCTGCAACCACACCTCGAGCGCCAGCCGCATCGAGGAGGAGTCGCATGGTATCCAATGCCGCTCCATCGTTCAGCTCTCCGCGGAGCGATTCGAGGACATCAAAGGCTAAAAGGGCGAGCGAGTCTCCCGCTAGAATCGCAGTCGCCTCGCCGAAAGCTCGGTGGTTCGTGGGTTTTCCACGCCTGGTATCGTCATCATCCATCGCGGGTAGGTCGTCATGAACGAGAGTGTACGCATGCACCATCTCGACGGCAGTGGCGAGTTTCATCGCGACGGATTCGGACAGTCCGAGCACTTCAGAAACAGCGCGAACGATGCGTGGGCGAATTCTTTTCCCGCCGCTCAGCAAGCTGTAGAGAATCGATTCGCGGAGGTGAGCGGGAACGTTAGTGAGCGTATTTTTTGAGAGTTCGGCGAGGGCCGTTTCAAAACGAGAGTCCATGGTTGCAGAGCTCGATTCGGATTAAGGATGGTCAGGTGACGGCTGGGCCGCGTAGAGCGGTCCCATGAATTTCATTGCGAAGGTGCCGTCAGCCAGTTTGAACATGCCGAGTAGAGAATCCAAAACAGAAATCGTCTTTTCTTGTTTGTAACGGTCGGAAAATCCGACTTTTAATTTTAAATTAGCATCCGAGGCATCCAGCATCTTCATCAGCTTCACATCGCCGGAGAGGGTGGCATTCAGATCGTCAGTGCCTCCCGCTTTTCCGAGCCGAAAAGAATTTACCGTCGCCTTTCCACCACCGATAGCGATATTCACGACACCATCGGCAATGGATGTTCGAGGGATTTCAAACCCACCGAGCTTTTGGTTGTCGACGACAATTTTCGCTAAATTCAGTTCGATTTTTCCGGCGTAGCTGGAAGTTTGGGGTCCGACACCGTTGATTTCGACGGTGCCTTTCACATCAGCCGTGCCTTCTACATCGGCTAGGAACGGAAGGATCCCCATTCGGCCGAGATTCACGTTTTCGATATTCAGAGTGGCGTCGAATTCTTCGCCATGAGTGAGTACTTTTCCGGAAACGACACCGGCGGATTCTTCGAGACGAAACGTGCCGCCTAATTTACCGGAGAGGAGGGGAAGGATCGATGGAGCCACCTCCAATCTCGTAAATTTGATTGTTTTTTGATTCAGCATCTTGGTGATCCGGACACCGGTCATTTCGTACTTTAAACCAAGGCCTAAAGACAGGTGGCCTTCGTCGGTGGTGACCTGCATTCCTAGCGGTGCCATTTGCTGGTTCAGGGTGCCGACGATCCAGCCGTGGATTTTCGACTGAGGGACTTTCACCGCAGTAAACACGATCAGCGAGATGAAAAAAAGGAAGGTCAGGCCGATGGCGCGAAGCCAGCCTCCGGCTTCCAATTCTTCGGTGACCATCATTTCAGTTTCAGCGGCCATGACGACTCCTTAGGGCTGCTTCAATCGAAAAGCGGATACCACTACTGTGGCATCAAGGTAGCCGCTTTCGTCTGGGTTCGTGTCGATCTGGAGACGTCGGACTTTCACAGTCCGCCCTCCATTTTCCACTTCTTGGACAAATTTTACGAGTTGTCGAACGTTTACTTTTTTAAGCGAGGTTTCGACCAACGACTCTTCGGGAGCCGCCGCCGGAGTCTGTGGCGTGAGAGCTTTGGGGTCTTTTGACTTCACTTCTTTCGGTGCCGCCACACTGATGATTTTTTCAGAAGTCACCTGAACAAGGGACGGATCAAATCCGGCCGCGGTGGCTCGCTCCTGGAGAAACTGCGGCCAGGGTGCCTCGCCTGCACCATTAAACCGAGACGTGATGTCTTTTAGCTTTCGGAGTTCGTCTTGCGAGGATTGAATTTTTTGGGCGAGTGCTTGTTTGTCGTCGATCTCGCGTTTTTTATCCGCAACCGCGTAGAGACTTGACCCAACCACGACCACGATCAGCACCGAGCTACCGATGAGACCAAGGTACTTCGCGACCATCTTCGTTTTTGCGTCGAGTTCGTCCCACTTCACTTTCAGTTGCTGAAACCAAGCCTGATCCTGGATTTTATCTGAGATGCTTTGGAAGAAACGGCCGATTTTTGATTCGTTTTCCATTACTTGGCCGCCTTTCCATCGCCGATAGTTCCAGAAACGACAAATTTATATTTCTTGCCGTTTTTACCTGCGACTTCTTCAAGCTCAGTCTTTTTAAAGTTTTTAACCTTGGTCGCCAGAAGTGAAGACAAGCGGTCGGCCACTTGGGGGTTGGCCACCCAAAATTCGAGTTCTACGGGAGGTTGGGCAATGGTGGGACTCGCATAGGGATCAGCGGCACTCGAACCGACTTGGTACTTCATCAAATCGGTAACCACGTCTTTCGGTATCGCGGTGGAGAGGTCTTTCAGAAATTCGAAAGGGGACGACGGATTTGGAGCGAGCAAGGCGACGATTTGGCGCTCGCGGTTCAGTTCGGCATCGATGTTCTTTTTCAAACTCGTCGTATTCGCAAGGTAAGTCCGAAGTTGGTTAGGAGAGAGCGCACCGAAAAAACTTTTTACCGTTTTTTCAAGTTGAGCGTTCGTGTCTTTTAACTTCTGGTCGTAGAGTGTCGATTCGACGCCGAGTAAAACCAGCAGAATCGCAGCCGAGATCGCGAGCGTCCGCAGCGGTTTTGCGAATAAGGAGAGATCTATTTCGGCCGCTTTTCCTGAGCGCGCAAATTCCCCTTTACGGAAGTTCGTGAGGAAAGGTCGCTCGCTGGTCACATAGGCGAGGGCTGCCCCCGATGCGAGAGCAAATTTCGCGTCGGTTTCTTCACTGTACGTGACCCCGCTTTTAATCGCGGACAGGGCGCGCAAGGGCTGGCATTGGATTTTCGTTTCTTCGGACAGGACCGCGGGGATGCCGGGTAAGAGGGAGGTTCCACCGGTGAGGTAGACCATGCCTGCTCGAAAGGACGTCAGATTTTTACACGAAAGGTCTGCTTGGCGGATGTCGCGAACCAAACCTTGAAGAGACTCAAACACCGTTTCCGAAAAATCTCGCTGTTGTTCCGATACCGTCGGGAGTTGGCTGATTGGAAGCACGAATCCGTTGTCGATTTTCGTTTTTTCCGAAGCATCTACCGACAAAGAATAGCGGTTCGATAGGAGCACGTTGATGTCTCGGCCGCCCCAGGAAATCTCGCGGCAAAGAAGGGGGGTGCCGAGGTATTGGGCGTAGATCGTCGTGCGCTCATGTCCGATATTCACCAGCAAAACCGGTCGTTCCTGAACCACTTCCGGCAGGTTTACTTTTCTTAAGAGGGCGCGGTAACACGCAGCCTCTGTGGTCAGGACATCGGGATCGATGCCCGCAGGAATAGCGAGACCCAGATAATCTTCGATCGTGGTGCGCAGGGCTGCCGCGACATGAACGCTCGACTCATATCCAGTCCCGCTCACAATGACGGCGTCGGGAGCGGCCTGATCGGCGTCGAAAGGAAGATCATCTTCAATCTCGT
>JACMQW010000040.1 GCA_014376785.1 Oligoflexia bacterium | reverse complement strand
TTCTAGATCACCCCTATTCACCTGAGCGATTTTAAAGACCCAATCCGCGTTCCACCGACCGCCCTTCAAAAAGGCGGGCTTGTTTTCCCCTTATCGCGGTTTGGGCCGGCCATCTGGCCGTTTTTCTAATCATCCATAGAAAAGGGGACAATGAATGGGAATGAAAGCCTCGGCCTACTCGCGTGGGCCGCAGATACTGGGTTTACTCTACGAGCATGGTCCGCTTACGAACTGGGGAATTCGCGAACTCATCAAACCGGAGATGGACGCGCGGCGAGTCCGCGATGCTATGGCGAGACTGCTAGAGCGAGGTCTCGTACTCCGTCGCTTCGAAGCGCTTCCGAAAAACATGAGTTACTTCTACCAGATCTCTGCAAGAGAGGAGCACCGGAAAGAGATCGGCGAACTCATCGGCGTAGAAGAATCGAAACTCAAAGACCTCCGAGTGCGAGATCAGGAGCTGTATCACTCGATGGATTGTGCCATTTGGGTGGAATCACTCAAGCGGACGTTTCCAGATGGAAAAGTCATTCGCGACTTTCGTTTACATTCGGACCCGCGCTGGATGGAGGTTCTTTTAATGGAGTTCGATGATTTCGAGCCCAAGCCCGACATTCTACTCCACTTACCCAAAACGGCGGAAAGTCCCGAGGTCAACATCGCTTTCGAGATCGAACGGTCCCGTAAATCCCCGAAACGAATTGAGCGTAAACTTCGAAAGTTTGCCATGGCAACCCGGATTGACGGCCTAATCTACGCGACCAACGATGAGGGAATTCAGGATCTCGTTCGGAAGATTTGGCTCACAAAGAACTCTTCGGACAGACTTCGAATTGGACATTATGATCAGAACTTCCTGATGTTTGCTTCGAACAAGCCCTACTGGTTGAACCATGACCTTTTTATGTTCACCGCAGCTCAATCTGCCAGAGCGCTTGGCCGCTGGATGAGTGTCCTTCGCAAATACGAACGTAATGACCGACGGGATAAATACTTCGAACCTTCAGCCGAGGTAGGCTGAACGTATTGGTGGCGGGTTAAAGTCGGATCGAATACAAAAGCGAAGACGATCCAGTGAGTTAACACGAATCGCCCGCCGGATTTATCCCCTCTAAAGCTCCGTGACTACTCCCCCCCTACATACGTGGTGGCAAGTAGTCACGGAGACGGGGAAAATCCGGCGGGCGATAAAAAGTTTGGGAGTGTGGATGGAAATTAAATTAGGAAAAATGAAAGAGGAAGAGACGAAGAAAATTACTAAAAAAGCAGAAGCTGGTCGAGAGTGGGGAGATCAGATAGAGTATCGGGCAGGCAATCAGTTCTTAGAAAATCGAATAGAACGCGAGTGGCTTTCAACAAAAGAAGCAGCCCATTATTTACGGCTTTCCGAAAACGCGCTTCGTATCATGGTCCACCGGGGTCAGGTTCGAACGCACCGATTCGGAAGGCGGTTGAGATTCCAGCTGAGCGATTGTCAGGCGCTCTTTCGAAAGGAAGGGACTTAGAATGGCAATTACTCCGTACATGGAAAATGGAAAGAAGCTTTTTGAAATCTACATCAATGGGTTTGATTCTCGCGGGCGACGCATTCAGCGACGCAAGCGGGGAGTCGATACCCAAAGGAAAGCCGAGGTCACCGAGTTCGAAATGAAACGCGAACTGGCAAAACTTAAGGACCAGGCCGTTTCGTATCGATGGAACGAATGGTTCGAAGAAGCCATCCGGCAGATGCGGCTCACCCTCCATCCGGAAACCGTAGATAATTACAGTCTACAGCTTACGAAATGGGTGAAACCGCGCTGGGGAAGTCTCGACATCGACGAAATCACTTCGGCGCAAGTCCGGCAGCTCATCTTCGAGGAGCTCGGAACTAAACTGTCTCCGAACTCCAAGCGAGCCATTCTTAAAATGGTCCGCCGAGTGTTTCAGATGGCGCTTGAGAGCGGCGTACTCGACCGGAATCCCTGTCTCGGGGTTCAGGTGAAGGTACCCGAACCCGACGCCAAGGTACTCACGAATGCTCAAGCCGATTTGTTTCTCCGCGAAGCCCGAATGACGAATCACCGATTCTTTCCCGTCTGGCTCCTTGCCTTAAAGACAGGAATGCGAACGGGTGAACTCATGGCGCTTTCGTGGCGAGACATCGACTTCGAGACGGCGATGATCTCGGTCTCTCGTCAGTGGACGAGTAAGGCTGGGTTCGCCGCCACGAAGTCTCAGAAAAGTCGGGTGGTGCCGATTTCCGAAGATCTGCTTCAGTACCTCCGGGAATTTAAGCTCCGGCGGGGAGCGGAGAACGAATTTGTCCTGCCGCGTCTCCAGGAATGGCAGAACGGCGAGCAAGCTCGGATCACCCGGGAATTCTGTACGGCGATCGGTGTCACGCCCGTGAAGTTTCACGACCTCCGGGCAACCTTCATCACAAACCTTCTGGCGAGGGGAGTTCCGTTAGCGCAGGTCATGGCCGTCGTCGGCCATAGCCAGCTCAAGACGACGAACGTCTACCTCAGAAAGGCCGGCGTCGAGGTGCGAGGGGTAACCGATCATCTCGGCTACAAAACTCCACCCGAGGCGAATCTGGCTCAGATTTACTCTCTGGGAAAAACTCAGTAAACAGATGCTACTTTTTGCTACACGCGGTTTTCGATTTTTAACGAAATCGGGGTGTTAGGCCTCTTCCTTCCATCCCGACCAATTAATGAAAGCCGCGGAAGAGATTCCGTGGCTTTTTTTTATTCTAAGTACTTAAAATCACTGGAGGGCGCCTGACACGCTCGCTGCAAATCTTTCGTGAAAGGTCACGAAATTTCGTGGGTTCGCTACTTCTCTGATCACCATGATCACGGTGGTCATAAACATCATGTTCGTTATCCATAGGAGGATCGTTAGGTACGATTTGCTCGTTCGCCTTATGTTTGTGTCTGCTTTGCTTCAGCTTGGAATCGGTCTGAAAGACATTCGCGAATGTCTATCGCGTGCGTGCCATGTGCGCATTGATCGGGCAATCCGGGATGTCTTGCGCATCCATTGGAAGCCGATTTCGGTGTTTCCAAGAGAGGCGCTGAAATTTAATTGAGCGTCTGAAATGGAAAATCCAGATCAAGCTGAGAGATCGTTCAAATCCATCTCGACAGCGGTATTCAACTTTTCACTATGGTGCCGGGGCCGCCCAGCCTAATTACAAAAGCGATGGGGTAAACTTCCAAGTTCAACCACTGCTCTCGCTGACTTTGTTTCAGCTCTTTAAAGTAATGCCTAAATTTCTGACCAGTATTTCGAGATACTGGGTTGATAGTCTGGATATGCAAAAGGAGCAGTCTACTGCTAGCGATTGGATTGAAAAGGGCGCCGGGCCAGCTTTGTAGGGGATTTATGTGTTTGATATTAAATGACTATTTCCTTTAAATATGTGTGTACATTTACTGTACAAATAGATTATACTGCTAATTAGGAGAATTCCTCAATGTCACAGGCCGCTCGAAAGAAAGACGAACGCATTGATCTCAGAGTCGACGATAGGTCCAAAGAGCTGATCGAGCGCGCGGCTTCTATTAGCGGCATGAGTGTCAGCACCTTCACCCTTTCCAGCACCCTCCAGGCCGCTCGGGAGCAGATCTCAGAATTTGAGAGGCTCTCGCTCTCTAATCGGGATCGGGATCTTTTCATTTCGGCAATTCTCACCCCTTCTCGCGCGAATGCGGCATTGCGGGCGGCCATGAAGTCCAAGAAGCGCGGCTAGATCATTGGCTTTCGCCTTTTCTGAAATTTCGAAGAAACATGATCGCGATTCGTTCGACTGCGAGGTCGATCCTCTAAACACCTATCTCAATAGGTTTGCCCGGCAGAACCATGAGAACGGTATTAGCGTAACGATCGTCGCCTGTGCCGAGGAAGAGCTGAAGAAAATACTTGGCTATTATTCGGTGAGTTCAGGCGAGGTCGCTTTCGATGATCTGCCCGACGACGTTAAGAAGCGGCTACCCAAGTATCCAGTCCCGGTAATGCGCATCGGGCGCCTCGCCGTAGATAACACGACCAAAGGGACGGGGCTGGGGAGACAGCTCCTCGTCGATGCCTTTCACCGAGCCTTGGACGCCGCGAAGATCATGGGAATCTTTGCCGTCGTGGTCGACGCGAAAAACGACGGTGCAAAGTCTTTTTACAAGAAATACGGTTTCATCGAGTTCAAAGATAAGCCGATGGTCCTCTTTATTGCGATTGAGACCGTCCGCGACGCTCTCTCGTAGTTCGAGTCTCTCTTCAGAGACTGACAATTCTCGAAACATTTGCCGCACCGTCGTTACGATAAATTTCACACTGATTTGCGGCGGGACTGCATAGGACCCATTTAATTTCGAAATCACTGGCATGATAACCAAAGGCTTTCGGCCCGCGCCACCGTCAGACCCATTGGGATTTCACTTTGTTGCTACGATTCTTTTTAATCAGACCAACAAAGGGAGCTCTTACAAAGCAATCGTTGCCCATACCGATGACGAGGGTCGTAGAAAGCACGAGGCAATGGGTTTTCAAGAGGTTTTGGCAAAAGCTTTGCGGAAGATTTCAAGAAAGATGTCACATTTTTATTTCAAGCCGCTTTCTGTCTTAACTTTTTCTGATCTAGATTTTTCTCTGTTCCTGGGCTGAGTCGGACTGATTCGATCAGCTTGTAGAATTATTGAAGGATACTGAATGAGCCAAAACCAAAAAAATAGGGAACGAAAGTCGGAGCGTGAGCTTGTTTCATCCCGCCTCATTCATGGGCCATCACAAGTCGTGTTTCATGACTGGACTAATCCTGAAATTTTTAAGATGTGGTGGGTGCCGAAATCAGCCCCTCTGACGCTAGTGTCCTGTGAGATGGATGTTCGTGTCGAAGGAGCATACCGTCTGGTCTTCAATGCTGGGGGTAATAGTGCGGAATTTTTTTGGAAATATCTCGAAGTGACTCCTTGCGCGCGTCTGGTTTGGACCAATGAAGAAGCAGGAGTAGACGCCGCAACCATTACCTCAGGGTCCTTCTAAGAGGTGAACGGTGCGACCTTGGTGATCGTGGACAACCTCTACCCATCAAAGGAAGCTCTCGACGACGCCGTAGCCGCAGGCGCTTGCGGGGCAATGCCTGAACAGCTGGAGCAGCTCGAACAGCTCATCATTCATCAAAGTAGCTTTTAGTTCGAAGCCCCTCCGAAGTCAGTAGCCTAGAGATATTCAGAACTCCTCGACATGAGGTCTCGAGAAACCCTCTGCTGCAACTTCGAATAATACGGTCGCTCGTAATAGTGCAGATAGACGGGCGAGCTCAAATAAACCTCTGGCCGAATCGCTCGAAGCGATTTCGAATCCCGAATCATGTGAAGCGGAAGGACCGCCCTGCCTAATCCGAGCTCTACGCCGGCAATCACCCCCGGAATGTCATCTAAGTAATGCCTTTCGACTGCGCCCTTGAACTTCGCGTGTTTCAAATACCGTATCGTCGTTTCATCTGCTTCGTCATGATCGAGAAACCGGTTAGCGATATTTCCTTTCGTCCTTTCGACGAGCACCAGCTTTTCTTCTCCGATCCGATGTGAAATGACGCTTTCACGTTCCAGGCGGTAATCTAGTAAAATAAAGTCGGCTTCGCCGCGCTGAAGCTGGCTTGAGATTTCAGAAATTTCTTTCGATGCTAGAATCATCTGAACGTTAGGATTTTCTCGGAGGCAATTTTCTAATGCCGGTAAAATGACAGAATGGATCACCGAGGAATATCCGCAGATTCGAATTTTCCCCGCAAGCTGGTCATTTGCTCCAGACCTTAGCCGCCCTACAAACTCCGCTTCTAGGCTCTCCTTCGCTTGGCAATACCTCAAGAGTTCAAGACCCGATTCGGTCAGCTGTACTCCTGCGCGATCTCGGATGAAGAGAGTCGTTTCCAGTTCATCCTCCAACTTCGATATCCGCTGAGACAGCGCCGACTGGGTGACGCCGATCCGTTTTGCCGCCAAAGTGAAGTGCCCGCTTTTTGCGAGCCACGAAAAAGCCTCTAACTGGTTTGAAGAAAGGGTCATTAGACATTAGCTATTCTAATAGATTTATTAAATAAATTCATTTTACTAAGCGTGCAATGAAACCTAAATCAGGCTCATGAAAACGCACCCATTCACCCTCACCGAGCTCGAAAACCTGGGGCTTCTCAGTCAATTTAATTTTGCGGATGGCCACGCCGACCCAGACCTTCAATCAGGCCAGACACAAATCATCCGGCAATTGCCAGAAATTTGGTTTGAGAGTGCGTCCATTTCTATCCGGGAGCAGGAGAAGAGGTACCTGAAGGCCTTTGCCGATTTGGCGAACTCTCCTTCATTTCTCGACTATTCTCACTTCAGGATTTGTCCAACCGCCTCGAACTCAATCGATATCGTCGGAGCATGGTTAGCGCACCACCAAATGCGTGTCGCGCTGATCGAGCCCAC
>JACMQW010000006.1 GCA_014376785.1 Oligoflexia bacterium | reverse complement strand
TTTAGAGGTGTTCGGTACTTTTGCGCTGGAGCCGATGCAAGAGCTCAGAGCGAGAATCGCAGCCACTTGAGCCAGGATTCTGCTAGCGCACTGGAGTTCAGAGCTCTTCAAAAATTGATTTTTCATATTTTCCCCTAAATTACCCGTCTTCGACTCTCGTAAAACCCCGTTTGAACCCTGGCCGAATCCCTATTATAGCGAGTGCAAGCATTTTTAAGAATGTGTCAATCTGGACTTTTGCCGGATTTTCCTCCTAGTTTTTCGTAATCATCATCTGATGGAATATGCGGAGTGAGCGTCGCCATCCATGGCAACTCGAACCCCATCGAAATTTAGAAGAGACAGAATTTTCATGATTCTCCACTCGTGAGCGAGAGAGCGCACTGATCAAGATCCCTCCATTAAAAATAATCAGTCGATAGTTATCCTGCTTTGCCCACCGTCGTTATTTGCCGCTAGTAACGGATCGTTGTTTAGAGACCGGGTCGAAATCTACCCATTACGCCAGGATTTTTCTCGCGTTAAAATAAGGATTCATGTCGGTTCACTTGAAGGGGTTCGATTGAAAAATTCAAAAAGTTTGAAGACGTTTTTAGGCTTCTCGTGTGCTCACGCTCTGCTCATGGGTGCCAGCGCGCTCGCGGGAATGTCTCCCGATGGAATCACTTTCAGCAACCCGATCGAAATCACGCGAGGCGGAACTTACACAGGCAACTGGAAAAGCACCAATCCAAGTGTGAACGCCGTCACGGTTTCGACTTCCGAACCGGTGATCATCCAAAATTGTAACGTCGCTGGTCCGGGGCCACTGATCCGCTTGCCTTGGGGCGGCAACGTCGAAGTAAGAAATTGTCGCGGTTTCGGCATTAAAGGGAATTTTCACGAAAACCAATTCTTTATTGCAGCCGGTGCCAGTCGGATTATCGTCGAGAATAATTATTTTCAAAATACATCAGGAATCACACTGGGGAGCATGGGCAGCGGCACATCAGAGATTCGTATTCTCAAAAACAAAATTCTAAATATCGACTGCCGAAATAGTAGCGGTGCGGTAGGAATGTGTAACTTCGTTGGGCTGGATAAAGTTTCAAATGTCCCCAATATCGAAATCGCATGGAATCAGGTGATCAATGAACCTAATAATAGTAACGTAGAGGACAATATCAATTTCTACCGCTCGGGAGGAAGTTCGAGCAACGTCGCACGCGTGCACGATAATTACATTCAGGGAGGCTATCCAATTCCGGCGAGCGATCCGCAATTTTCTGGAACAGGAATGATCACCGATGAAGGAGGAAGCGGAGCTGAACACACTGCTTATGTCGAGTCCTATCGGAACCAATTTGTTTCCATTGGGAACACTGCGATGAGTATCGCGGCAGGACATGACATTCGTTATTATGAAAACCGCATCGTTGCGTCCGGCGTTTTGCCGGATGGTTCAAAAGTGAATTCAAATTTCGCCGGAATGCAGATCGCGAGCTATTACGGTCCAGAGTTCTTCTACAATAATTCGATACGGGACCAAACCGCTGCGTACGTAACACCCAAATACAGCTACAGCGTTCCAACAAGCGGAAGAAATGACTACCGAAGCGACGGCGCATGCGCTGGATGCGGAACGGGAATTACCCATTTGCCGAGTCCGGTGACGAAGCAGTCCGAATTTGCAGAGTGGAATCTCTGGGGCTCAAAACTTACCTCGAATGGGATTGCCATTGGTGTGAACGGTGAGGGTACGGGGTCTGAGAACGTTCTCTTCGCTGGGTTGACATCAACAGCACCGGTTCCGACCTCACCACCGAGCACGCCACCCGTGGTCGTGACCCCACCCGCTCCGGGAACTTCAGGTCCCGTTCTCCCCACGCCGCCTGGCGTCTTCTACCGAGCCATTAACTTCAACGGTCCCGCACTGTCCCTCGATTCTCACTCCTGGGAGGCAGAGTCTGCGGCTGCGAACTTGTCAGTCTCCAATGGAAACCGTTTTGAAAACCAGAATGTCAGTCTCCAAAATGCACCGGATGCGGCGAGGTCATCCATGATTCGGTCCTCTATTTGGGGATCCAATGTTTCGGCTACTTTAACTGCAGTGCCAAACGCTGAATACCAAGTTTATGTCTACGCTTGGGAAGATAATAACTCGGAGACTTACAGCCTAAATTTAAATGGTTCCCGAGTTGTAGAAAACTACGTGAGCGGATCTGCGGGCGCGTGGAAGCGACACGGACCACTCGCTGCTCAGGTCACTTCCGGCAGCCTTCAGTTGGTTGTATCGGGTGGGGCGGCAAATCTCTCAGGAATTGAAATTTATAAAACGGGATCTGTCCAATCAACCCAACCGGTCACACCGCCTGCCCTTCCTCCGGCTCCGGTAGTGAATGCATCGACATCGATCGTCGTTCGCGCAGCCGGAACCATTGCGGGCGGGATTTATGCCCACTTCGTTGTGAAAGCGAACGGAACTAAAATTGGGGAGAAAAAAACCACTGCAGTGAAACGAGATTACTCATTCTCCGCCCCAGCTGGCCTAGGACGGGTGACGAAGCTCGAAATTATCTTCGATAATGATGCATTTATCGCAAACCAGGACCGAAATCTCTTGGTCGATTTTGTGAAAGTGAACGGCGTCAGCTACTCAAGCGAAGCATCGAATGTGAAATACGACATCGGAAGTCCTGGAGGCTCTGATATTTTTCCTGGAGACTCGGTTATGGGTTCGAACGGGACGCTCATTTTTACCCTGCCTTCCCGGTAAGCCGGTTCACGGCCGAATTTACTGATGGATGTCAGTTTTATTTCATGGAGTAAGTTTTTGGTTCCGAGAGATGGGTCTCAGCGATGAACGTGGCGAGGAACCACGGGCAGTTTACGTCGTAAATTGAACATCTCATTTCGGTAACTATTTTTACCGTTATCGACCAGACATTTTACTTCGCCCTGCAAGTCCGTTTGATCCCTAGGGAACGAGAGTGAACCCTCCAAGAACGGACCGAGACTCGTGATTGATGAAGTGAAGAGCTGTCCAGTGGACGTGGAAATGGCGAAAATCACGAGGCGGTTACTATTTTCATCCTTCCCGCGAATGAGATTTGCTTCGATATTCCAGCCTTTGAGTCTGAGCCAGAAAGAGGCTTGTTCGCTCCGCGGGCCGGAAATCACCGTCCCATGAAATTCGGACGAACCTTTGGCTTCAGTGTTCGCTTGGCCCATCGCTTCGGAAGTCACGACGCAAAATAATCGATCTTCGGCTAACGCGCCGGTGGAGGTCATTGCGAAAATGGCGGAGAGAACGAGCAACCAAAATGGAGAATTTTTCATTTGAAAACTCTTAGGGCACCTCTTTTCCACGTTCCATGAAATTATAAAATAAAGGATGCACTCGTCGGCGTTCATTTATCGGACTGGAGAAGATTTCTGAGAACCTTTTAAGTCATTCAGTTTTGCCCCATTTAAAAATTCCGATATTTTCCGTCGGCTTAGGCAATAAAATGCGCCGCAGTAGCGGACCCTTCTATGACATCAACATGCGATGCTTCTAGAACTTTTTAAACATTCAGGCTTTATGCCGAACGGGCATAGTTAATTAGATCAACAGGCGCTCGTTTGGAACATGGTGGTGACCAATTTTCTGATCGGAAGTGCGTATGTCGCGATATCCGTCACCCTTTTGGTTTTGATCAGACAGATCAAGCTCCAGTTTAGTTCCGTCATCCTTTGTTTCGGGGTTTTTATCCTGGCGTGTGGATTGACTCATTTCATGGAGATCTACACGCTTTGGCATCCCGAGTACTGGATCGCTGTCGGGATAATGGCAGTGACGGCCGGGGCTTCCGTCGTGACGGGTATTTACTTCTATCAGCTGCGAATTCTCATCGTTACGCTCGCGGAAGCCGTGAAGAGGTCTGAAGAGCGGCGACTGCAGCTCGAAGAGTTGAATAAATTTCTCGTGGACCAGCAGCGAATCCTCGTCCATTCTGCGAAAATGTCGGCCCTCGGCGAAATGGCCGGAGGGATTGTCCACGAGATTAATTCTCCTCTCTGAATCATCACTCTGCACGCAAATCAGATCGAGCGATTACAGCGGCGTGGGATACTCACCCCAGAATTATCATGGAGGAAGCCAGGCTCATTGCGGGCACTGCGAAGCGAATCGGAGATTTCATTGAAGGACTTCGTGCCTTCGCTCGTGAGGGGGATAAAGATCCCTTTTTATTCACGTCGATCGATTCCATCATTCAAGACGCTCTGGTGCTTTGTGAGAGCCGATTTAAAACCTATGGCGTGAGCTTAGAGGTGAGTCGAATTCCGGCAGGACTTCAGATCGAGTGCCGGGCAGTGCAAATCACCCAATTTATTTTGAATTTGATTACCAATAATTTTGATGCCGTTACCCTCCTTACTTCAAAATGGATCAAAGTGGACGTTTCAGAAACCCCGAACGACGTCATCATCGCCGCACGAGACGCAGGTTCGGGAGTTTCGGAAGCGATCTTGAGTAAACTTTTTCAACTTTTTTTCACAACGAAGGAAGTGGGAAAAAGGACTGGTTTAGGCCAGAGTATCTCCAGAGGAATTATTAATGACCATGGAGGAAGCTTAGAATACGACGCCACATCGCTGAACACCGTTTTTTTGTTCAAGCTTCCTAAAAGCCAGACGAATCATCTAAAACGTAAACCATGAACTTAGAAAAACTCAGAGGCAAAGCAATCCTGGTTATCGACGACGAGCCTGATTTAAGATCTCCGCTGATGACGGAGTTTGAAAGTTTAGGTTGCGTGGTTTTCGAGGCCTCGAACGGCTGAGATGCATTCGAAATCGTGAAACGCGAAAAACTCGACGCAGTTATTTCTGATATCAGAATGCCTCACGGAGATGGCATTGAGCTTCTAAAAAACATCAAATGCCTGCACCATCAGTTTCCGGTGGTCTTATTGATTACCGGATTCACGGATCTCTCAAAAGATGAAGCGTATCACCTGGGTGCAGAAGCGGTCTTGGCGAAGCCTTTCTATCTGGATCAGATCGACGAAGCCGTTATTCGCGTTTTAACTCCGCTATCTCAGCGAATGATTCAGGAAGAAATTGTTCCTGGAGCTATTCGTAAAATTGAGAGTCGTTATGATTCGATTGCGTCGGCCATCGAGTCGGGAAACTTAACTCTCGGGCGTGGCGGAATATTCGTCTCAGATTCGAAGACCCCGGTCCTTCCGAATGAGAATATTTTCTTTAACATCAGTTTAAGTAACGGGGATGTCTTCACCATTCAAAAGACGGGGATCGTCCGGTGGGTCCGGAGAGAGCAAATAGAGTCGCTGCCACCGGGGTACCGAGTAGAGTTTGAGGTCTTGTCTACTCACGCGAAAGAGAAACTGCTGGAACTGATCGAAAATGCCAAATTGAAACCGTTTATTCCTCGGTATTGATGGAAATTTATGTCCAACCGTTCATGGCAGTTTGTGCGATCGAAAGTAGCTTTTTCCTAGATGCGCCGTCGCGGGCAATCACCGACATGCCTTGGATCACGGTGATGGTGAAAGCAGCGAGGGTCGGACCCGACACTGATTTCGGCAGGAGCTGAATCTCGATGTCTCGGCTAATTCTCTGAGCGATAATCTCTTCGATGAGGGATCGTTTTTTTGCCGCAACCGCCTGAACGTCCAAGGAGTCGGCAGAACAACTAGCCGTAGCGCTTGCTAGCATGCAGCCGCGTGGAGTTTCCTTTCCAGTAAACCGAATCGCGGATGCTTTCAGTAATTCATAAATGGCCTCACGTGCGGACGACGATTTCTTTAGAAAAATCCTCAAGGCCTCGACGTCTCCGACGTAGAGATCGAGCGATTTTAGGAACAGAGATTTTTTGTCGCCGAACGCCGCATAAACACTCGGTGCGTTCATTCCCATGGCAGTCGTTAGGGTTGTCATCGACGTCGATTCGTAGCCGTGACGCCAAAATACAAGCATGGCTTTATAGATAGCCTCTCCCTCGTTAAAGGAGCGGGGGCGTCCGGTCTTGATCAAAGACCCATCCGAACTTCTCTGTTTCATAGTGGTCATTATAAAACAGTGGACTCGGTTTTGTAAATAGGTGATACACTTTTGTATCAAACACTACAAAAGGAGCGCGCCTTGTCACTATCTCATTATCGATCGCTCGGAAAATCGGGTCTCATTGTCAGTCCCTTGTGCCTCGGAACGATGACTTTCGGGGAGAGTAATTGGGGAGCGAGTGAGGTCGAGTCTCGTTCCATCTTTCGGTCCTATGTCGAAGGAGGCGGAAATTTCATAGACACCGCGGATATTTATTCGCGAGATGAATCTTCGCGATCAGATCGTTTTAGCCACAAAATTTGGGTTTAATGGTTCTTCCAGTCCACTGTCCTCCAGTCAGTTAAAAGGAAATCCTAATGCGGGCGGAGCTGGCGCCAAGAATATTTATCGGGCAATCGATGGCTCACTGAAGCGCCTCGGTACGGAATATATCGACCTTTACTGGATGCATATTTGGGACGGCGTGACTCCGGTCGAAGAGATTTTACAAACGCTTCAAGATCTCGTGAAGTCGGGAAAAATTCGCTATTTCGGTTTCTCCGATATGCCGGCTTGGGTCGCGATGAAGGCGGCAACGATCGCTAACGAGCGTCGGCTTGCTAAGCCGATCGCGGTGTAGGTGGAATATTCGCTCGTAGCACGCTCTGTGGAACGCGAGCACGTGCCGGTCGCTTTCGATACGGGTATGGGGGTCATTCCTTGGAGTCCGCTAGCGGGAGGGTTTTTAACTGGAAAGTACCAGAAGCAGGGCAAGTCAAACAGCGGTCGACTCAGCGGAGACAACCCGTTCGGCGATAGTAAGTTTTCAGAAAAAAATTGGGAAATCTTGGAAGCCGTAAGAGAAGTTGTCAAGGACGCGAATCGATCTCTAAGTCAGGTCTCGCTTGCATGGCTCATGTCCCGGAGAGGTGTTTCATCCACTCTGATCGGCGCAAGTAAGTTATCTCAGCTTCAAGACAATCTCGGAGCGTTGGATTTCGTCCTGACGGCCGAGCAGCTACGGAAGCTATCGGCGGCGAGTGAGCTCACGCCTGAATTTTCTGATTCTCTCACTGGGCCTTACATCCGCGAAATGATCTATGGAGGTCATACGGTGAAAGGTTGGAGGGAGTAGGTGAAATGACAGAATCGATGCTGTTGGCGAGAGCGATCGAAGCGAGACTCGGAGGCAGCGATTTCTGCAGTCGGTGTCATCGCTCTTAAATAGGAAATGGCCAGCTCGTAAAGCTGGCCATTTCCTATTTCAAAAGTGGTGGCCCCACCAAGAATCGAACTTGGAACA
>JACMQW010000005.1 GCA_014376785.1 Oligoflexia bacterium | reverse complement strand
GTCTTCCTGAAAATGAACCCGGTTCTTCCATCATGCCTGGAAAGGTGAATCCTACTCAATGCGAGGCGATGACCATGCTTTGCGCCCAGGTGATGGGAAATGACGTGACGATCAGCATCGGGGGTGCCTCGGGTAACTTCGCATTGTACGTCTACAAGCCCGTGATGATTCATGCTTTCTTGCAGTCTGTGCGATTGCTCGCGGATGGGGCACGAAGCTTCGAGGAGTTCTGCGTTCGTGGAATTCACGCGAATCGGGAGCGAATTGCCGATCACCTGAACCGCTCCCTCATGCTGGTGACCGCTCTGAATCCACACATTGGATACGATAAGGCTTCGAAGATTGCGCGCAAAGCCCACGGGGAAGGAAAGACCCTGAAGGAGGCTGCAGTGGAACTCGGATTCCTTACCGCGCTCGAGTTTGACAGCTGGGTAAAAGCCGAAAATATGCTCGGAGACCACTGAGCAGTTTACCCTCTTTGTCGAAGTGAGCTCCGGAATCGTATAAACACTAAAAAAGAAAAAACGGACCGCCTTGCGCAGTCCGTTTTTTCTTTTTTAGTAAAATTCTTTAAGTCGGGACCTTAGATTTTTTCCCCAGCGTAGGGAGTGTTTCGACGAGAGGATGAGGAATCGTCTGAATCATCAGCAATCGTTCCCTTTGATCGAATCAGACCCGCTGCTTTACTTTCGACGCTCCGACCATCGTATTCCTGGCGAAGAGGGAGCCCACCTTCGTGGTGACGCGTTCCGTAAATACCCTCTGCGTGAAGGGTGTCACCCGCTTGAATGTCTTTCTCAATCTTCCGGTCGTCCCCTGTTTTCTTCATCCCACGGCGAATCCCGGTGTTTAACCGATAAAGAACCGCAAAGATTCCGCCCACAATGAGGAGGCCGAAAAAAATTCCGAGGTAAGTAAATTGGGATGTCATCGCCATGTCGCGCATAAAAAAGCTCCTTGGTCACTTTCAATGCACTTTTTCGACCACGACCAAAGGGACGCTTCTGCGGCAGTTTTCCCCGGCGGATGATCCAAAAGTTAAGGCTGTTCGACTTGGCGAGCTCGGTATGGCGTCTTGGCCTTCCGGTGCTTCCGAGCTTTGGCTTTGCTTTCTTTCGGCTCGCTCATCGGAGGCGGTAGCACAGGTTCGCCCTTAATTTTATTTTCGATGTTTTGGGGGATGTTTTGGATAATTTTAGACACATCCGCCGCACTCGGACCTGAGAATTCTTTTTCCTCGCCGACGGTAAGTGAATTAGGCAGTCCATCCGCTTGTTTTTTCAGCGGATCAGGCCAGAAGCCCTTGTAGGGAGGAACGGGTTCATCAGGAATAATCCCGATCGTTCGAACGGTACGAACAATGTCGATCCCAATGGAAAAGATGAAGTTGTTATAGCGCTCGGCTTTATCGACACCGACTCCGACGTTCATGAAGTAAGGATTTACCTGGAAGGCGAAGGTCGAGTGCAAGCGACTCGGAATGCCTTCCGTTCGGGACTTCTCATAATAGGCGCCGAGCGCCGTAGAAACCTTCACAAAATTATATTGAGCGATCGTATACGATGCTCCCACCCGAGGTTGCAAAGTGAATGCTTTACCGACGGTGCGGCTTTCGTCGATCAGGAGGGCCGTATTTTCGGTCGTTCCTACGCCTACGATCGACGCTCCTAAGTTGAAGAAGCGATTCGGAATCCATCCCGCACCCACCGCTAAAAGCATCGGAGTGCGAATGGGCTGAGCAAATCCGGTCAGATCGAGTCCACCCGAATCTGGAATGCTGCTTCCGACTTCGCTCGGCGGGGTGTAGGCAGCTCCGATTAAAATGTGATCGTGGAGGTGGAAAATGGCGCCGAATTTATAAGCAAATCCTTGTGCATCGTAGTTCGTTCCACCGAGAGTGCGAGTCGCGCGGTTGAGTTGGAGGGCTGCGCCGATGCTAAGCCGTTTGTTCATGAGCGAACGTGAAACGGACGCACGGAGTTGTTTCAAGGAGACTTCATAATCTCGGCTCAAACTCGTATTCAGACCTTGATAGTTGGCGCCTTCGTAACTGGGTGAATAGTAGGCAAGAGAGTAACCCCAGTCATTTGGCACCACTGCGAGTCCCCACTGATTCGCGCGGACTTTCTTCCGGTCGGTTCCCGTAATCTGGCGGTCTTCCATTTCATTCGAATTAATTTGGGCGGAGACGCTCCCCATCGTCATCGTTAATCCGGCGGGGTTGGTTTCGAGCGCACTGATGCTCCCGGGAATCGCCACAGTTGCGTCACTCATCCCGATGTTTTCGTTATCTCCTCGGACGGTCGAGCTGTAACCGGAATAGGCACGGTGCCTCACCGCATAGGGAAGCTGAAGGTCCGCGGCGAAGGAAAATGAAGGAATTAAGAGTAGGCAGAGAGCTAAAAATTTAGACATGGAACCCTTTTTAAACACTTTTAAACCCTAGCGAGAGGTAAGAAACCCGGCTCAGAATTCATTTTCTGGATATTGCTAACACTTTCCGATGAAAAGGGGAGGGAATTGAGAGCAGTCTCTCTGTTTCTGTTTCGCCACCTGGCGATTCTCCGCTAGGATCGATCCATGGAAAATACTCATCCTTCACTCGGCTATTACCTCCTCACCTGGTTGATTTCAGCTCTTGCTCTCCTCATTACCTCGAAGGTGATTCCCGGATTTAAAGTGAAGAGTTTCGGGTCGGCGCTGTGGGCTGCGGTGGTGATTGGGATTGCGAACACCTTGATTTGGCCGATCCTCATTTTTCTGACATTGCCGATCAACCTCATCACTCTTGGTCTTTTCACGTTCGTCGTGAATGGCGCCGTCTTAAAAATTTGCGCGGCCATGATGAAAGGTTTCGACATCACGAACTGGTGGTCAGCTATCTTCGGTGCAATCGTGCTCGCTTTAGTGGGAATGCTGCTCCGAATGATTATTTTGTAATCACCGTCTAGCAGCCATCGTCCGTCTTGAAATGTCTGGATTCGACCCAGCCTTCTTTCTTCTCGGGTCCCGGCATCTGGACCTGAATCATCCATTTCACTCGGGGATTCGATAGAAGACGACCCCAGCATTCCTCACCCGGTTGGGTGCATTTGTCTCCGCGCTCTAGGAAAGGAATGATTTCGGACTCCGTCTTAATCGCTGTCCCATAGCGGACCTTGCGGTCTTTTTTAGGGACGCTGTAGACGCCGATGGTCTGACCTTTCGACCAGTCTCCATGGTCGAAGAGAATTTTAAACCGACCGGGCCGAGAATGGACTCTGCCGGCAACCGTTTCGATTTCTTGGCCGCTTTTGAGCTTTCCAATTTTAGTGACCGCATCGTCGGTGTCGTAAACATCTGCATTCGAAATGAGTTTCCATTTGCCAAAAAGGCAGCAAGACCGCTCGTCCGGACAACCGCTGCGAACCAGATCTCTTAAGTCTTCATCTTTCGCTGAGCTTGAAGCGGAATAGGCGAAGCAGGACGTGATCAGGGCGAGAGTGCAGGGGATGACGAGGAGAGATCGAAATCTTGGGCGAGCTGAAACCATTGCGTTGTTCTCCGGGTGGAAGTCCTCAGTTGAGAAGCGAGTAAAGCAATAGAATGCATGACAGAGACCTCAACCCATTCGGGCAGAATTCCTCGTTGCTCCGGAAGCGGCTACGAGGGTAAGCATGACGAACGTGAAACCCCTAGGCGACGGCCGGACGCATGATGTGACGATGGAGAATTTCGAATCAATCGTGGACTCGAATGCGATTGTGATCCTCGACTTTTGGGCTGCATGGTGTGGCCCCTGTCGAATTTTTGCCCCGACTTTCGAGCAAGCTGCGGAGGCCTATCCCGATATTTTCTTCGGTAAAGTCGATACGGAAAAAGCGACGGATTTGGCGGCGGCATTTCAAGTCCGCTCGATTCCAACCCTCATCGTCTTCAAAAACGGTGAAATCGTCTTTGAACAGCCGGGAGCACTGCCAGGTAAGGTATTTCACGACTTAATCGAGCGCATTCGGGGGGGCGGATGAATTTGAAACCGATGCGGAGCGTGTCGATGTCTCTAGAAATCGAGTTTCTCCGTGATTTCCTCGAAGACGAGTTCGGTTCTTACGACGATGTGCGGGTTCGGCCCGTTGCCCCGTCCGGCACTGCCCGGAGCGTCGACCTTCCTCAAGACTACGATCCGAATGCGAATACGATCCATTCCACTCGGGGGGTGAGGGTGATCGCCCGGAGCCGGGATTATTTTTTCCCAGCCGAATGGGTCACTGGCCGGCAAATGGCGAAAGTCCACGCTTTGACGGCGGAAATCCGCCAATACTTGGATTGAGTGCGAATCCCCTAGAAAAAATCATGCGCTGCGTATAGTTTGCGCCCTATGATTACAGTCGCCGGCGTTAGTCTTTCTTACGGTACCCACCGTCTCTTCGATGATGTGAATATCAAGTTCGTTCCCGGAAATTGCTACGGTCTCATCGGGGCTAACGGCGCCGGAAAGTCGACCTTCCTGAAAATTCTTTCCGGAGAAAACACTTCTTACAAGGGTACGGTTTCGATCACCCCCGGCGAGCGCCTCTCCTTCCTCAGGCAGGATCACTTCTCGTTTGACGACCTTCCGGTTTTAAAAGCGGTCATCATGGGTGAGCCGCGATTGATGAAAATCATTCAAGAGAAGGACGCACTCTACGCCAAGCCCGACTTTTCTGCGGAAGACGGCGACTTAGCTGGCGAACTCGAAGCTCAGTTCGCGGACCTCCGTGGATGGGAAGCGGAGAGCGACGCAGCCGTGCTCCTCGCCGGACTTGGCATCGGTACTGAGCTCCACGAAAAACTCCTTCGGGAACTTCTCGACACCGATAAGGTGAAGGTTCTTTTGGCACAAGCTCTCTTCGGTCGCCCGGATATCCTGCTCCTCGATGAACCGACTAACCATTTGGATGTGAAAGCGATCCGGTGGTTAGAAGATTTCCTCCTGAACTTCGACAAAACGGTCATCGTCGTTTCCCACGATCGCCACTTCTTGAATCAAATTTGCACCCATATGGCGGACATCGACTTCAGTCGCATCCAACTCTTCACCGGGAATTACGACTTCTGGTATGAATCAAGCCAACTCGCTCTGAAGCAAATGCAGGACAAAAAGAAAAAGAACGAAGATAAAGCCGACGAATTGAAAACATTCATCGCACGTTTTAGCGCCAACGCTTCGAAGTCCCGTCAAGCCACATCCCGTAGGCGCATGCTCGAGAAACTCACGCTCGACGACATCAAACCCTCTTCGCGGAAATATCCATTCGTTTCTTTCCGCGCGGAGCGTGAAGCGGGCGATCAGATTCTGCGGGTCGAAGACCTTTCGAAAACAATCGATGGAATGAAAGTCCTCGATAAAGTGAGCTTCTCCCTTCGTAAGGGCGATAAAGCCGTTTTTATCGGTGACACCGATCTCGCAGTGACGACGCTTTTTCAAATTCTGATGGGAGAGATCGCGCCCGATTCAGGAAGTTTTAAATGGGGAGTGACCACTTCGCGAACTTTTTTTCCAAAGGACAATGCTGGATTCTTTGATGGAATTGATTTGAATTTGATCGACTGGCTTCGCCAGTATTCTCCCGACCAGAATGAAAACTTCGTCCGCGGCTACCTCGGCCGGATGCTTTTTTCCGGCGAAGAAGCGACGAAGAAAACGAAGGTGTTGTCCGGAGGAGAGCGCGTGCGCTGTATGCTCGCACGCATGATGCTGATCGACGCAAACGTGGTTATCCTCGACGGACCGACGAACCACTTGGATCTTGAGTCGATCCAAGCGGTGAACAACGCTCTGACGAAATTTGATGGAAACGTCCTCTTTTCATCGCATGACCAACAGTTCATCGAAACGGTAGCGAATAAAGTGATCGAAGTCGGAGCGAAAGGGGTTCGTGATTTCGAGCAACCCTATTCCGAATACATCGAGAGTAAACTGGGCGACGGTCGAGGAGCGAAAAACGCTTCGCGCTAAATCTCTTATCGGTTCTGAGGGCGGGCCTAGAAATTGCGATAGCCCAGGCGATGGAATTCTCTGGGGAAATTCGACACGCAAAAGAGGCCGGGCTTCGGTACGTCCATTCGGATGAACCTGGCTACACGCGCGTCAAGAAAGGGAAGGGATTCCAATTTCTCGACGAGAAGCGAAATCTCATTCATGACGATGAAGAAATTTCTCGTTTGAAAAAACTCGCGATCCCCCCGGCTTATGTGGATGTCTGGATTTGCAAGGATCCGCTAGGTCATTTGCAATTTGTGGCGCTTGATGTTCGTGGCAGGAAGCAATACCGCTACCACAAGCAGTGGAGCGATGTTCGAAGTGGATCGAAATTCAAGCGCATGCTGAAATTCGCGAAAAGTTTACCACGGATTCGCAGGAAAACGTCTGCCGATTTGCGGAAGTCTGGGCTACCTCGGGAGAAAGTTTTAGCTGCGGTGGTTCGTCTGCTGGAGCGCACGCTCATTCGAGTCGGAAACGAACAGTACGCTCAATCGAACGAGTCCTACGGGCTTTCCACGTTTAAAAATGAACACGTGAAAGTGGAGTCCGAGGAAATCACCTTCCGGTTTAAAGGAAAGAGTAACGTCAAACACCACATTCGACTTCGCGACCGCGCGCTCGCTTCGATCGTGAAAACTTGCCGCAAATTTCCCGGTTCTGCTTTATTTCAGTATGTCGATGAGAATGAAGAGACCCATGCGATCCACTCTCAAGACGTGAATGAGTACCTTCAGGAAATCACGAACTGTTCCTACACGGCGAAAGACTTCCGGACTTGGGCCGCAACGCTCTTAGCCGCGAAAGCTTTTGCAAAGAGTCGGAAAGAAACAGAGTCTTTTCGGTCGGTATCGGAAACAAAAAAGAAGCTGAATGAGGCGATCGACCAAGTGGCGGAAAAACTGGGAAATACTCGCAATATTTGTCGAAATAGCTACATTCATCCCTCGCTAATCCAAAGGTTTTTGGAGGGAAAATCGATTCCTGAAGCCGATGAGGAAGAGAAAATCATTGAATTTCTAGCCCGCGTCGGGTCCGATGCGAGCTAGTCAAATGCGGGCGATGGTATTACCGTCACTCTACATCCAACCAGATGTAGCAAACCCGTAACCCAACCACCGGAATTCCCGGTAAATTTAGGAGATCTCATGAAATCCATCGTAAAAATGTTTCTGCCCTTAATTGCTCTTGTTTCCTTCTCCGCATTCGCAAACGACCATGATGCAAAAGCGACCACTGAGTCGAGCCATGACGTTTCGAAAAATCCAATCACGGGTTCGGTAACCGAAACGACCAAGCAAGAAGCTGACGTAAAAGTAGGCGACGCTAAAAAGAAACGCGTTCGCACGCACAAAACCAAAACCAGCAAAGATGGTATGAAAAAGACCACCACGATTGAAGAAGAAGTGAAAAACTAAGACGTATTTTTACGTCTTAGTTTCTCGGCCGGGATGCTCGGAATATTATCTGAGTGAAACGACTTCGCAGATTTAAAAGGGGAAGCCGCTTTTGTGGCTTCCCCTTTTTTATTGATTTGTTGCATACACCGGAATCAAAAAATCTAGAGAGGCTCGTCGCTTCCGGCCCAATCTTTTCGTTTATCTTGAAGGTAAGTAAAGAACCCTCTTTGGAAGATCGACTCCCTCATCTCTTTCATTATCTGGTGATAGAAAACGAGGTTATGCTCACTGATCAGTTTCCATCCGAGGGTTTCCTCGGTCTTGGTGAGGTGATGGAGGTAGGCCCTCGAGTAATGCGCGCAAGTCTCGCAATAACAATTTGGATCGAGAGGCGCCTCGGAAAACTTATAGGCGCTCCGACGGAGTTGGATTTTTCCGCGCGCAGTGAATGCAGTTCCCCTTTTCGCGAGCGCGGAGGGGAGGATGCAGTCGAAGAGGTCCACACCACGGTGGACTGCTTCGAGAATGTCGAGCGGCGTGCCGACTCCCATCAGGTAGCGTGGAAAGTTTCGAGGCAACAGTGAGGCCGTCACTTCGGTGAATTTTTCGCGTTCCGCTTTGGTTTCACCCACCGCAAGCCCCCCGATAGCAAAACCGTCGAACCCCATGGCTGTGATCGCGTCCACGCTTTCTGCGCGGAGGTCCTCAAAGCAGGCGCCCTGTACGATCCCAAACATCGACTGCGGCGAGTCCCCCCGCGCATCGAGGCTTCTCTTTGCCCAGCGGTGAGTGAGCTCCATCGCCTTTCTCGCCTCGGCATGGCTAGACGTGGAAGGGATGCACTGATCTAGCACCATCATGACGTCGCTGCCGATGGCTTTTTGGATGCGGATGCTTTCCTCGGGCGAGAGCAAATGGACTTTCCCGTCGACGTAACTTGCGAAGCGAGCGCCTTCTTCGGACATGGAGCGGGAATGCGGGAGAGAAAAAATCTGGAATCCCCCAGAGTCGGTGAGCACCGGCCCATCCCAATTCATAAATCGGTGGATTCCGCCGAAGTGCGTGAACACGTCAGCACCAGGCCTGAGCATCAGGTGGTAGGTGTTCGCGAGCAGCATCCGAGATCCCACTGATTTTAAGCGATCGACCGAAAGTCCTTTTACCGTCGCTTGGGTTCCTACCGGCATGAAAACCGGTGTCTCGATCTGCCCGTGCAGGGTTGTGAAATTGCCTGCACGAGCAGCTGTTCCCGGAGATTCGGCTTCTACCTGAAAGGAGAGGCGACTCATTCGTTCGGACTCACGGAATGCTCGCGAAGTTTGTTTAAAGCGCCGCATTCGATCTGTCGATCCACCATTTTCGCAAACAAAGCGAGTAAGAGGCTGGCATCAATTTCCGGATTCAGAAATTCGATCAGGGAATGCGTCGCTTCGATCGTGGATAAACAGAGAGGGTTGGGTTGTTTCCTGACTTTATATTGTGAGGGGATTTTCGGCGTGAAGCAAATTTGGGGCAGCGAAGCGATGCGGGGGCTTTTTCTAATCATCCCTCGCGCTTGGGACCACGTGCCATCGATCACGAAGACGACGAGATTTTTAGATTTGCTCCGCACCCGGGCAAGAAACGTTTCTGCATTTTCTGAGACATTCACCGCGTCGGGACCCGGAAAGAGAACGACGCAAAAGTTTCCGGGATCATCGATCAAACCATTCGCAGTGGGATCATTTTCAAATCCGATACCGGAAAGGAGTCGAGAATTTGCCAAGCAGAGGTGGGTCATCCTCGCGGTCCCGATGGTATTTTTTCTTTCCTTCGGGTGCTGAAGAAGGACCACTTCGAACGAAGGAGAGATCGGGTCCAGATGTCGGCAATAACAGACGCTGTCCGCGCGGAGGCAACGAATGCAGAGGCCTCGGGTCACGCGTACGGGAATTCTAGAAAAGCCGATCATTCCGCTTTTTCCTAACACGGGACGCCCTAAAGAGGAGCTGGAATCGCATAATACTTGTACTAACGCTTTGTATTATAAAATTAAGTAATTGAAATCATTAGGATTAATATTTTATAATGCACTGTGTTAAAAAAGACCTAGCCCTTTCTATGACGCGGGTGTAAAAAGGATATCGCAGTGCATGATGATAGAAATTTGACGGAGGCTCTTATGTGGACTCGTAAAGGTTTGATGATTTTCGCAGCCAGCGCCGCTCTCTCGAGCTGCACTCAGTCTGTTCCGAGTCAGTTCAAAGTGATGGCCGCAGACGATACTGTTGAGGCTGGTTATGAAGTGAAAAAGGTCACCGTGACCAACCACGCTCAGCCTGTGGACGTCCTCTGGATGATCGATAACTCGGCCAGCATGAAGCCCTCCCAGACGAAGCTTCGCAAAGGCCTCGCCCAATTCGCAAAGAAATTCCTCCGTAGCGGCACCGACATTCAGCTCGGAGTCATCACCACCGACTCTTTCGTAGCGAGCCCGCTCTGGGAAAAATACTTAGCCACTCCTCTCTATCCGAAACAAAAACAAACGCCCCGCACGTTCAAGCCTCAGTGGGGCGAGGACTACGCAAAACTCAGCGCGTCCGACGTGATGAAGACAAAGGGCATGAGTTCACTCGGAGGCCTCGTTTCCCGCTTTGAATCCCAAGTGACCGTCGGAACCGACGGAATCTACGAAGAACATGGCTTCGGATCGGTTTCTGAATTCTTGGCTGACAACGAAAAAAGCGGATCTGCGAAAGCCCATCCCTTATTTCGTAAAGGTTCTCAGCGGATCATTATTTTCCTAAGCGACGAAGACGACCAGTCGGTCGATGCTTCGAACGTAGGACCCGAGCCGAGAAAGCTCCTTTACAAAGGATCGTACTACACCGGAAAAAACAAAGCCGAAGCCGATCGCATCCTGCCCGCGCAGTTTACGATCGATTGCCCGACCTCGGTGGTGGATGGAAAGACTTTGGAGCCGATGTCTCTTTGCATGAGACCGGGCCTCGTCACTCCGGTTGATGGTTTTAAATCTGAGTTGGACGGCTTCTTCCGTGAACTCGATGGTTCAGGCGCGGCCGGAGCGCCGAACTACATGGTGGTGTCGATCGTATCGAAAGACCTGAAGACCATTGAATCCCTTCGCGCGCAGGTGAAAGGCGAAATCACCCAGGAACGTGGCGAACGCTACATCCAGCTTGCGGATAGCGTCGCAAATGGATCGTTCTCGATGGACATCGGAGCCGAGGACTATTCTCCGATTCTGGCAAAGATCGGCTTGGAGATCCAAAACCGTTCGGTGTCGACTGAGTACTCTCCGCAGTCCACGGTAACTCTCGACCGAGTGCCGGATACTCGCGAAGCATTAGTGGTTTCGATTTTAAATGGTGGATCGAGAATCACCTTGAAGCCGAGCCAGTATTCGATTTCGGGCAACACTCTGAAACTGACTGACGATGCGCTTCTGAAATCCCTGAAACCGGGCGACCGAGTCTTCGTTCGCTCCCAACCTTCGACCGTTTTACCGGCGAAGAAGATCTAACTGTCCGATTAGAAAATCTAACTGTCTGTTTAACGGTCCCGAAAAACTAAGGAGTAACTTATGAGCTTCATGGAATTTTTACGTACGAACTTCTTGCACGTCGCACCGATTCTCGTCGCTGGCGCCATCGCCATCGCCATCGGAGTCGAGCGTTGCATTGCTCTCTTCAAACGCTACCCAATCGCAAACCTGGATGCTTTCTTTGCTCGCATCAATGACTTAGTCATGGCGGATAAGATTTCTGAAGCCATCGCAGTGTGTGATCAGATGCCAGAAAAGCCTTCCGCTCAAGTGGTTAAGCTAGCCCTTCTTCGCGCTCACCAGCCAGAAGAATTGATCGAGAATGGTCTTGGGATCTCCGTGAACAAGGCTGCGCAAACGATTCAAAAGCGGACCCAGTTCTTAGCAACGATTGCGAACGTAGCGACCCTCCTCGGTCTCCTCGGAACGATCGCTGGTTTGATTGCTTCCTTCCAAGCTGTCGGAACCGCCGATGCTTCTCAGAAGTCTGCACTCCTTGCGAACGGGATTTCGACCGCAATGAACGCCACCATGCTCGGACTCGCAGTGGCCATTCCTTGTATGGTGCTTTTTAGCTTTCTCATGAACCGCACGAACCGCCTGGTTGCTGAAGTGGACCAATCGGCCATGCAAGCGATGGATATCTTGAAGCAGAAGTTCTACGCCGCTCAAGAAGTGACCCTGAAGTCTGTTCGTTCCCGATAATCGCTCTTCTCGTTAATTGGAGGTCTTATGAAAAGAAAAGGTTTCTTGAAACACAGCGAATACGAGCAAGACTTCGAACTGAACATCGCATCAGTAATCGACTGTTTCGTGGTCTTGATCGCATTCATCCTGATTTCGAGTTCTTTCTTCTCGATCGGGATCATCGATGCGGAAGTGGCCGGGGCAAGCGAAGTGGCGGCAAGTGATGCGGGATCTCTCGTGGTCGAACTGAAAGCGGATCACTCGATCCTCGTTCGTTCGAGTGAGTCCCCGAAAAACGAGCGCATTCTTCCGAAGCAAGCAGCAAAAGGAATCGCGTGGGATTTCGAAGGAATGGCCGCAGCTCTGAAAGCGATGAAAGAAAAATCGCCGGAGTTGAAATCGGCAGTCGTGATGGCAGATAACGCCGTTACTTACCGCGATGTCATGGCTTCGATGGAAGCGGCTAAAAAAGAAGTCTCAAGCGTTAACTTAGGAGGTTTTTAAGATGTTGAAGAAAACTTTCCTGCCGACCCAGGTAAAAAATGAACAAATGGCACTTCAGATCACTTCGATGGCCGATATTTTTGTGATCATCCTCGTCTTCCTCTTGAAGTCCTACAGCGTGGAAGGCTTAGCTTATGAGCCAAGCGTTCCGCTGACTCCGCCGATGGCTCATGGTCGCATCGACCAGACGGATGGCTTAAAGGTCGAGATTTCCGCTAAAGCGGTGAACCTCGCAGGCAAGTCGGTCTCTCCGGTCAGCGATTTCCGTTTCGCAAAAGGCGATATGGATTCGAATGGCGCTTCGCAGTCTCTGCGACGCGCGCTTGCGAAAACTCGTCCATCGGTCGTTTCGGGTCCTAAAGGCGCGAAACTCATCGTGGTCGCGGACGCAGGCGCTCCTTATGAAACCATCAAAGCGGTGCTCTCTTCCGCTGCGAGTGAAGGATACAACGATATCCAGTTGGCGGTTGCCCATGCTGAGTAATCTTTTTTCTGCCCGCATCTATCGCTCTGCTTTGTTGCTTGCGATGACGACTACGATCGGTTTTCCAAACGCTTATGGCGCAGTGAAAGCAGACGAGCTGAATGATCGCGTCGTCGATCAAGCAGCGGTCGACATGCAAGACGAAGCGGACGCAGATTTAAGCGCCCTCGTCCGTGCTCACGCGGGTCAGAAAGAAGAACCGGAGATGTTACTCCGTCTCTCGGAGCTTCGTTTAGAAATCGCGGACCAGATGTTCCGAGTGGCTTACGGTCCGGGTGAAACGGCTTTGAAAAAGTCTTATCAGTCGAAGCTCGTTTCCGGAGAACAGTCCCTATCGCGACTTCTGCGTGTTTATTCGAAGTCCGAGCAGTTCGGACGCGCGCTTTTCCTTCGGGCAAAGGCTCGTAAAGAACTCGGACGGAATGCGGAATCGTTGAAAGATTTCGAGTTATTTCTTTCTCGGTTTTCTGGCCGTCGGGAAGCTGCGGTCGCCGCAATGGGTGTCGCGGATCTTTCCATGGCAAAACAGAATTACGCACGTGCGATTGCCGTTTTAGCGCCATTGGCTTCGAAACCAAATCATGCTCTTTACCCGAATGCGCTTTATAAGCGCGCTTGGGCTTTCCACTCCCAAAGCAAGCCGCTTCTCGCTGTGAAAGAACTCCGCACCTTAGCTGCTCATTTTGCAAAACAGGAAAAAACGGGAACTTTGTCTGCAGGTGACCGCGGACTCCGAGAAACCGTATTCGGTGATGTGCCGACCATTGCTTACATGGCGTTTGCTTCCGACGGAAAAGCGTTCCCTCTTTCGAACGTCAATGGACTTTTCCGCGCTTACGACACGAACGAAGGATATCGCCGGATGGCGCTTCGTTTTATGGATCACCTGAGAACTTCGGACCGTGAAGGCGATTTGCGCACTTGGAAAGCAATCGTGCTGAAGAGCGATCCGGCACGGTCGGAAAATCTTCCGATGCTGATTGCAACGTTCGAATACGATTTGGAGCGCGAATCTTTCACCGACGTCGTGAAGACTTCGAACGAAATGGCGCAAATTTTAGTGAAGAATCCGACTGCTGAAAATGCAGTGGAAGCTCGAAATCTCGTGGTGAAAGCCGCGAACGCTCTCACGAAACGGGTTTCTGACTATAAAGCCTCTCCAAAAGCGTCTGAGGCCGAAAAACAACTCGGCTTAGTGCTTGCGTCGTTTGACCGGATGGCTCCTCAGGATCTTCGCCGAATCGCGCTTCGTTGGAATTTAGCGGAAACCTATTTCGGGCTAAGCCGTTATGAATCCTCGGCGCAGACCTACCGATGGGTGGCGCGGAACTGGATTTCGGAAGTAAAAACCGTTCCGGGTACGGCGATCTCTGCTCAGGCAGCTGATCTGAAAGCCATTGCCAGCCGTTATGAAGCTTTGAAAGAAGCGCATGTCGTTCCTTCGGAGTTGAAGGCTTCCGCTTCCGCTCTGGTGCTGAAAGATTCTACGAAAATCGCACTCGTTCGTGAGTGGATTCAGTGGATCGACGAAAATGCAGCGAACGGTGGACAGGCTTTAGCGGGATTTGGTTTCGAAGCGAATCGCACTCTTTATTCCGTCGGCTTTCAGGATGAAGCGATGGAGCGAATG
>JACMQW010000039.1 GCA_014376785.1 Oligoflexia bacterium | reverse complement strand
GAAACGAAGTCGTCTCGCGGCCGAAGTCCCCGGCGGCAAGTTCAGAGAAAAGGCGTGCACCATGAGGAGAAGCACTGTGAATGGCGAATCGCGGGCTCTTCCCCCACCGCTGGGACCGAACCGCCTGAGTGGTGAAGAGAAGCTTTTTCGATTCGAAATAGTCTTCCATATCGGGGTGATAATCGAGGTGCTCCGCACTGAGGTTTGTGAAAATTCCACCATCGAATGCCACGCCGGCGGCGCGACTTTGTTTGAGGGCGTGCGAACTCACCTCCATCACCACGGCAGTAGCGCCTTCGAAGTGCATGCGGTGGAGAAGTTGTTGGAGTTCGACCGGACCAGGAGTGGTGTGGGTCGATGGAATCTCCACCCCATCCAGTCGGTAAGCCACCGTGCCGATCAGTCCGACTTTCTTACCCGCAGCGCGGAGAATCGATTCGACGAGATACGAGATCGTCGTTTTCCCGCTCGTGCCAGTGATGCCGATCATGAGCATTTCGCGGGAGGGGTTTCGTTCCATTTCCGATGCGACGAGACCGAGCGCAAGTCGACTATCTGTCACCTGCAAATAGCGGTCTGCTGGTACGCCGAGTTCGGCAGCGCTTCGTTCACCGATCACGAAGGTCACGCCCTTTTCGAAAACTTCCGGTAAGAAAGAATGGCCGTCGACGAGCGTTCCGACTACCGCCACATAGAGCGTGCCTTCGCCCACTGCCCGAGAATCAGAAGTGACTTTCGTAATCGTCGTGTCGAGGAGCTTTGGAGAAAAATCGCGTTCGATGAAGAGGCGCGGAATTTCCTCATCCAAAAGTGAGAGAAGGTTCGAAAGTTTCGCCACGCTTATTCCTCAACCTCAAACTTTAATCGAATCCGGTCGAATTCGCTGACTTTAGTGCCGGGCTCAGGGGACTGCGTTTTCAACCAACCACTTCCGCTCGCCTCGAGTTGGAAGGAGTACCCTTGAAGAGACTGCAGGGCTTCGCGAATCGTCATGCCACGAAGTTCGGGCATCTTGAATACGAGCGTCCCGTCGGGCGCGCTTCCCTGAAGTTCGAGTTTAGAAGGAGGCGCAGGGTGCGCCTGCGAGACCGCGACCACATCTTTAGAGCCGCGAATTTTCTCGATCGCAGACTTCTTCGCTTGGTGCGCAGAGTAAGCGAGCGTCTGGGCCTGGGGCAGGTCTGGCGAGTTCATCGGAATTCCGAAACGAGTCACCACCGCATTTAAAACGTCTCGGAAAAGCGGAGCGGAAGTCGTGGCCGCATAATAGCCGCCCTTTGGATCATCAAGCATCGTCAGGATGACGATCTTCGGCTCGACGCCGACCGCAAACCCCGCGAAAGAAGAGATGTACCGCGTAGTCGAGTATTTTTTCGTTTTCGGATCGACGGTCTGCGCGGTTCCAGTCTTACCTGCCACCAAATAACCTTCCAGCGCTGCGCTCACTCCGGTTCCTTTTTCTTCGGTGACCGAGCGAAGGGCTTCCACCACGGAAGCCGCAACTTCTGAGGAGATCACGCGCTTCGGAGCAGGAGGCTCTGTTCCGGGAAGATCGTTTTTAACGATTCTCGGTTCGATGAGGTAGCCGCCGTTCAGAAACGTCGCATAGGCCCTGGCCATTTGCATGGGCGTGACCATAATGCCTTGGCCGAAACCGACCGTCGCCAGAGTGAGTGGCTGCCAGGGCTTTTTCGAAGTCGGAAGCCACCCGGACATCTCACCGGGAAATTTCGTACCCGTTTTTACGCCGAACCCAAAATTTCGCAGACCCGCCATATATTTTTCTTGGCCGAGTTTCATCGCAAGCTTTGCACTGACGACGTTCGATGAAACCTGAATCATTTTTTTCAAACTAACTGTGTGGAACTTCTCATGCGTTTCCGCTTCCGAAATTTTCCGCCCTTGAATTTTAACTGATCCCCCTTCGCCATCGAAAGTGTCGGTGAGCTTCCATCCGTTTGTGAGGGCCGTGGCTAGCAGAATCGGCTTCATCGTCGACCCAGGTTCATAGCCGTCGACTAAAACGCGATTCCGTTTCGCATCGAGCGAGGCATGGCGCTGATTTGGATCGAAGGTCGGAGCGTTTGCGACCGCAAGCAAATCACCATGAATCGCGTCCAGCACGATGACTGACCCGGCTTTCGCTTTCGTTTTTTCCATGGAAGCTTTAAGTGCTTCTTCGACTGAAAACTGGAGAGAGGCATCGATGGTGAGCTGAATGGATTCGCCGTCTTTTGCGTCAGCGACGGCAGATGCGTCGTAGAGAGTCGGGCGGCCGAGCGCATCTCGAATGGCTTTCATCGAAACGACTTTTCCCTCTAAGCGAGAGTTCTGCCAGAGCTCGACGCCTTCAGTCCCGTCGTTGTCGAAGTTTACCGTTCCGAGAACTTGCGAAGCCAATTCGCCATGAGGGTAGCGCCGAAAGTTTTCTTTCACGAGCCAAAGACCGGGAAGGAGTTGGCCGGTCGGTTCGGTGATTCCCCATTTTTTGAATTGTTCCACCTTCTCATCGGGAATGTGGCGTTTTATCCAAACGAAATCCCGCTTAGATTTTAGCTTCTCGTTGATCTGTGCGATCGGAATGCCGAGCGCTTTCGAGAGGAGGCGGGCGAGGACGCGCCGATTCTGAATTTTTTTCGGATTCGCAGCGAGTGACGCAATTTCCGTGTTGATCGCGAGCGGCTCATTATTTCGGTCGACGATGACTCCGCGTCTGGCTTGAACGAGAACCTTCGATTGGAATTGGCGTTTCGCTAGATCGACCAGTCGAGGGTCGCGGATTATTTGGATGTAACCCGCACGCCCGGCGACGCCGATCGCTATGGTGAGCGAAAAAATGAGGATCGCCGTAAATCGACTTTTCACTTCAGGTAAACCACCTGTTTTGCAGTCGGCTGATTCAGCTTAAATTGCGTGCGAGAAAGGATCTCTAAGCGCCTCGGCGAGCGAAGTGCTGCGATTTTCATCGAAGCGCGCTCCTTGTCGTGCTGAGAGTTTTTAATAATCTTTTCGGTTTGGTTAATTTCGTAAACGGTGTTCACGATTTTTAATCGCAGAGCAACCGTCGCAATTGAGAAAACGAGGAGAACGGGGAACGTCCATTTCGGAAACCAGTGCTTCATCCTGAAACCTTTCGTTACCTAAGGCGAGTCGCGATTCGGAGTTTCGCGCTTCGAGAACGGGGATTCGACGCCATTTCGGATTCATCTGCCTCGATGGGTTTCTTCGTGAGTTCGGAAAGCGAGTCCTCGCTTTTGAACTTCTGTTTAACCCTTCGATCCTCCAACGAATGGAAGCTAATAACCGCAAGTCGGCCCCCGACTTCTAGATTCATGATAACACTGCCTAATAAATTATCGAGTTCTCGCAGTTCACCATTCACATGAATCCGGAGTGCCTGAAAAGTGCGTGTGGCCGCGTGAATGCGACTTCCTTTTCCACCCCCCGGAATCGCCCTCTCAACCAATGCTGCAAACGCAGCGGTTCGGCTCGGAAGTTCCCCTTTTGAGCGAGCTTCGCAAACAAAACGCGCAACGCGTCGAGAGTGATGCTCTTCTCCGAATTCATAAATAATATCGGCTATTTCTTTCTCTGACGCGGATTTTAAGAATTCGTAAGCGCTCAATCCGTCTTCACGATTTAAACGCATGTCCAGGGGTCCGTCGCGCATGAAACTGATCCCACGTTCGGGATCTTCTAGCTGATCACTCGAAAAACCAAGATCCGCCAAAATTCCGTACACCGGTTTCCCATCTAAGTGGGGCGCCAGTGTTTCAGGATCGAGGTCTCCAAACCGCGTTTGCAGCAACTTCAAACGTCCCGATGCGAAATCGTCGGAGAGCCGCTTTTTTCCGCGAAGGAGCGCGACTTCATCTTGATCGATTCCGACGACGCCGTGGTGTTTCGGTAGCCGGTCGAGCAGGGCTTTGGTGTGGCCGCCACCTCCAAACGTGCAATCTAAAATCCAAGCGGGCTCAGCGCGCTCGAGTAGTGGCAGAGTCAGAGCCTCAGTAATCGGGGCGAGCAGAATGGGAACGTGAATCGTGGTGGGAGAATCCAAAGTCACTCCTCGCTTTCGAGCCAGAACGTAACCGGTCCCTGGTTCAGAAGCGACACTTCCATTTCGGTTTGGAATCGGCCGGCTTGCGTGTGCAGCCCGAGCGCGCGGGAGTGCCGGACGGCGGCCTCGAAAATTTCTCGCGCCACTTCCGGTTTTGCGGCTCCGAGGAAGCTCGGTCGATTCCCTTTTTTCAAGTCACCATAGAGGGTGAATTGAGAGATGAGCAGATGTTCGGCTTTCCGGCCCGCACCCGCTACATCCGTCATTGAAAGGTTCATTTTTCCTTCCCCATCCTCGAAGATGCGGAGTTTCGAGATTTTCTCGATGATTTTTTCTGCATCGGCCGCAGTGTCGTTTAAGCCGACCGCAAGCAGAGTGACGATTCCAGGACCAATCTCGCCAACGGTTTCCCCGTCCACGACGACCTTACCCCACTTTGCCCGTTGAATGAGGGCTCTCACTTAGCGGTCCAGTTCGCGCGCAATCCGTCGGTTTCGAATGCGTGCTCTGCGGCGAGCGGAACGAGTTTCTGAACTCAGAACCACCGAACGATCTCCCGCCGCGATCCGGCGATTAGATCCCAGTGTGTGGTCCCCTACTTGTTCGCGAAAGAAAACCTCGATCGCACGACGAGCGAGGTAACTAGATTTTACTTTCCAATATTTTTTTGAAATCACAAGCGATGCGACCGCTAAACGGTGTTCGCCTGAAACCCCATAACCCACAAACCAATCGTATTTTCCCGCTGGGTCAGTTCCGGTGAGCGATCCTGTCTTTCCACCGACATCGATGTCGCCTTGGGGTCCGCGTTTAAATCCGCGAAAGGTTCCCCGTGAGGTACCGCTAGAGACGGTTTCGCGCATGAGAATTTTCATTTCTTCCGCGGCTTGGGCGTCGATGACGACGTTTGAGAGGCGCGGGCCGCCTTGGTAAACCAACTCGCCCTCCGCATTTTTTAGGTTCTCAACGATGTACGGCTCCATAAGCTTGCCATCGTTTGCGATCGCTGCTGCAATCAAAGCCCCTTGGAGCGGGCTCATGGTGTTGTGCTTGGTGTAGCCAGACGCAGCTTCTGCGATTTCCCAAGGGTCTTCGGTGATTTCCGCTCTTCCTTCTTCGACCGGAATGTCGCTCGGAAGTTTTCGGTTGAAGCCGAATTTTTGCGCGTAAGATTTTAATTCAGTCGGACCTACGATGAAGACCCCAAGCTTTCCGAATACGGAATTCACGGAACGGGCAAACGCATCCTTTAATGTCAGGTGCGTCGTCCAGCGGTTCGTCGTCTCTTTGAAAATATTCTTCCGGTAAAGGGTGTGCGGACGCCCATTAAATGAAACGATCGATCCGGCGCTCATTTTTCTTTCGGAGATAGCGGCCGCTGCCGTCACGACTTTAAATACGGATGCAGATGGAAAAGTCGCGCGAAGGGCGAGGTTTTTTTGCATCCAAACATCGTCTTGCGAGTAACTGATCATGGTGAGAATTCTGCCCGTCGTTGCATCGACCGCAACGAATGCTCCATAATCGGGTTTGTACTGATTTAAGAGGCCCATCATCTCTTCGGTCATTCCAGGGTGCGTCGCATATTCGACATTCACTGGATAGAGCCGACCTTTTAAGTTCAGCACCAGTTCTTTTGGAAGCTCTTTCACCACGCCTTTTTCCGCGAGGGCGAGCGCGATGTTTTCTTTCGAGATCTCAGGCTTCAGATTCAAGGTGGTCGCCACAGGCGCGATCCAAGTTTCTTTCGTCCAGTACACGCTGAAAGCAACGAGGGCAGTGAGCCCGATCGTCGCAACAGCAAAAATATTCCTGCGGCGGATCATCTACGTATTCTCACCGCCGACGCCCTCTAGGTCAAGTTCGCGAGGCGTTTCTGGATCAGACTCTTCCGAATCAGGAAGTGGTTCAGTGCCGAGATTATTTTCAGAAGCTGCGGGAAGCGACTGTTCAAAACTCATTCTGGATTTTTTAGCCGTGTCTCGCTCCTCTTCAGTGATGTAATGGGCTTGGGCCATTTTATCTAAGATGTCCGACACCGTTTTCGATGCGTATTTCGTCAAATTTCGATCGCGAAAGGACTGTGAATATTTTTTCGGAGAAGGAAGCAGCATGGCCAGAAACGCGCCTTCGCGAGGATTAAGTTCCGATGCGGGTTTGCCAAAATAGAACTGAGAGGCTCGGCCGATTCCGAAAATACCCTCGCCCCACTCGGCAATGTTAAAATACACTTCGAGTACCTTGCGTTTGGGTACGACGCCGGTGAGGCGGATCGCCAGGATGAACTCTTTCCCTTTCCGGTACAGCGTCTTTTCCTGAGAAAGAAACACGTTCTTCACCACCTGCATGGTGATGGTGCTTGCTCCGCGGGAGAACTTTCGTTCGGATAAGTCTTCTTGGATCGCCTCTTTTAATTGCTTTGCATCGTACCCGTCGTGGGAAAAAAATGCCCAGTCCTCACTCACCACAACCGCGCCTAGAGCCGCTTTCGAAACATCTCGAATCGAAACCCAGCCCGGTGGGCGTGAATGAGAAAGCGTTGTTTTCACGGGCAGCTTCGGACCCTGATAGTGGACCACGGGAAATCGAGAGTTTAAAACCGCGACGTCGGGAAATTCCCGAGTGACGAATCGGTACGCTAGGTAGCCGATTCCGCACCCCGCCCCGATACCGAGTAGGGCGATGAAGAGCGCGACTTTACCAAAGGTGATTTGAAATCTTTTTGTTGTGGGAGACACGAGCTCTAAAAGTACCACCCCGCCGGATTTCGGTGCAATGCGAAATCTTAGGATGAGAAAGCGGCAGAAACGCTTGTTTGCTTTCTTCGCCGCAGGTAAGCTCTTCTTTAACGTGGTTAAAACAAAAAAATCAGTGATTTCATCGAAGAAGTCGATTCGCTCGACTCCGGCTCCCCTGAAAAAGGGTCTCACGTCGTCTAAAATAGATGACACCTCGCCGGACAAGCAATCGAGCTTGTATCAAGGCAATCCGTTCATTATTCCGAATTACAATCGGACGTATAATAATGCGAAAAAAGCAAAAATCGCCCGCGATATGCTGGAGCGGTACACGGGCTCCCACCCGTCGAAATTTAAAAAACAGATCATTCTGACCAATTTCGAATACTACATTGAACGGTTTCATTCGCTCGTTGGCAGCGAAAAGACCCGCGGAAGCGCGATGACCGTGGTGCACAGTGATTCCGCGGACGTCTCCATCGTGAATTTTTCCATTGGTTCCCCAATGGCAGCGCTTGCGATCGAGCTTTTGTCTGTCGTCGAACCAACTGCGGTTCTCTTCCTCGGAATGTGCGGCGGACTTCATCGAAGCCTTCGCAAAGGGGACTTTATCGTACCCACCGCGGCGATCCGGGACGAGGGAGCATCCATTCACTTCATGCCTCGGCAGGTTCCAGCCCTCCCCACATTCAAAATTCAAAAATTCGTTTCCGAGATGGTAGTCGAGCGCGGACTTGATTATCGAACGGGTGTCATTCACACGATGGATTATCGGTTCTGGGAGTTCGATGAGAAATTTAAAGCGCAACTTTACGAAGAGCGCTCACTTGGAATCGATATGGAAACGGCGACTCTTTTTGTCAGTGGATTCGCAAGCAAGGTTCCCATCGGCGCGCTGCTTCTCGTTTCCGATCTTCCGCTGAAACGCGGTGGCATCAAAACAAAGCGTTCTGCCTCCTCAGTTTTCAAAACATTCACAGATATCCATCTCGAGATCGGCATCAAATCGATGTCGGAAATCGCCGAGAAGGGTGAGCACATTCGTCACTATAAGTGGTAGGAAGCCCTTTTCATGTTTAAGAAATTTCTCGATTTTTTCTCAAATGACCTCGCAATCGATTTAGGCACGGCAAACACCCTGGTTTTTGCCCGAGACCGCGGCATCATCATCAACGAACCCTCCGTCGTGGCGATTCACCGGAATGCTCGCGGACAAACGCGGGTTTTAGCCGTCGGCAAAGAAGCAAAGGACATGCTGGGCCGGACTCCCGGTTCGATCCAGGCGATTCGCCCGCTTCGGGATGGTGTGATCTCTGACTTTGAAGTCACTCAGTCCATGCTGAAGTATTTTATTCAGAAAGCATCTGAGCGCCGAACGTTTATTCGACCGCGTATCGTCATTTGTATTCCGTTTGGGATCACGCAGGTGGAGAAGCGAGCGGTGAAAGAATCCGCCCAATCCGCCGGCGCCCGGGAAGTCTACTTGATCGAAGAACCGATGGCCGCAGCGATCGGTGCCGGACTTCCGATCCGCGAACCCTCTGGAAACATGATTGTCGACATCGGGGGGGGCACGACGGAGGTCGCCGTGATTTCTCTGGGCGGAATCGTTTACTCCCGTTCGGTGCGTGTCGCCGGAGATAAATTCGACGAAGCCATCGTCCAATACATCAAGCGAAAGTATTCGCTGCTGATCGGGGAGCGGACTGCTGAGCAAATCAAACTTGCGATTGGCTGCGCTTACCCTTTCGAAGAAGAGAAGACTTACGAAGTAAAAGGGAGAGATCTTATTTCGGGCGCACCGAAAACGATCGAAGTGAATTCCGAAGAAATTCGTGACGCACTCGCGGAGCCAGTCTCCGCAGTGGTGGATGCGATCAAAACAGCGCTTGAACGCACGCCGCCGGAACTCGCGGCAGATATCGTCGATAACGGAATCATCTTGGCGGGAGGCGGAAGCTTACTCGCAAATTTGGATGTTCTGATTAAAGAAAAGACCGGGTTGCCGGTCGCAGTTGCCGAAGATCCACTGACTTGCGTGGTTCGTGGCTCGGGTAAAGTGCTCGAGGACATGGATCTGCTTCGTAAAGTCACTGTCATTTAAGTTCGTCCGTTAAGAGCAGTGTTCTCATTCCGTTCACTGCATATGATCCCTGAATCAGCAGGAGCATCGCTGGCTTATTTCGCCTGGTTTTCGAGGGTAGAAATTTCGATGACGAAAGCACGGAAGTAATCTTCGTCCATAAAATAGTAGCCCCGCTGGCCTACCGTATCTCCCCATGTGTTTTGGATGCGGTAACCACGAAGGCCGCCCATATAGTCTCGGTATTCTCCGGTGATTAGAATGGCATGGAGGCCGGGAGGTTTTTCTAGGACCATGACGTCTTCCACGAATAGGTTCCCATTTTTTTGCAGCGACATGACCCCTGTTTTATTGTCGTAGTAGCTGCGGGCCATCTGAACCGTGATAAATACGGGACTTCCGCTTTTCAGTTTCTGGTGGATCATGGTCTCCATTTCAAGCACTGAACGCGTCTCCGAAGTGTTCCTCTTTGGATGAGAAAGCGACCAGAGGCTGTAGCCCCGAGCTGCCGGAATGCTGGATCGTCCTTGGAGATAGGCGCTGTTGTCGCTGCCGAAAAAATCTTTCGTGTCTGGAAAAAGCTCAAGTAAAGAGTTCTGCTTCTCAACGAGTGCTGTATTACCCGCTTTGGGTGAGTAGGAGCGCGCTCGCGGCTCAGCTCGCTTAATTTTTTTCGTTTGGAAAGAATGATGATCTTTAACGAGCGTTTTCATAAAGCTTTTCGGCGTGAAAGGTTTACCGGAGATCGTGAATGAGGAAGGGGGAGTTCCGATCATTTCATGGAGCTCTTTCGTTAATCGAGTGTGAAGGTCTTGGGCCATTCTCCAGGCATCTCTTTCCACTTTCATTTTATTACCCGGAGTTTCGCGTCCTTTTAATTCCAAGAGATATTTTTGGAATTTCCCAATTTCTTTGTTTAAGTACGCGACGAGCTCATCGCCAACGCCTTTTGCTTGTAGGTCGAGTCGAGAACGCCAGGAAATGGCGGGCATCATTCCAAAATTACGATCAATCCAGTCTGCTCCCTCTACCCAGCCACCCTGCAAAATTTCTTCGCCATTATAAATGCCCTCATCAATGCGAAGAAGAAGGGACATCAAAACGGTGTAATCATCGTTCATGCCGATTCGGTAGCCATAAACTTTTTCGGTGATTCGATTGTAGTAACCATGCAGTGAAGACACCCAACAGCACCCATAATCTCCTTGATCGCTCACCGGAATGTCTTCCAGAAAAATTCCCTTCGAGTAGTCCACGTTCTGGGCTTTTACGAATTCCTTCGCGTCGAGTGATGCCTGATCCGGCGCGGGGCCTAAGAGCAAAGGGCAATAGGATCCCTCTGCAAAGGTCGAAACAGAGTAAAGACTTATTAGAAAGAAAACGAAAAATCTCATAATGGGCGCCTTTTTTCTTTAGGACCAGTCAAGGTGACGTTCTCTAAAAAGAGATCAAAATATTCTCGCTCAATAAAAAAGTATCCTTGAACTCCGACTCGGTCGCCGTAGCTGTTTTCAGCAAGGTAGCCTAGAACGGAACCTTCCGAATTTCGGTACACGCCGGTGATGAGCATGGCGTGAAGGCCGGCACTGTGAATTTGGTTTCGGTCGATTCTTCCGTGGAGGTCGTGCGGCACCGAGACGATGCCCGTCTGATGATTAAACGAATCGCGGAGGTACTCGATGGCGAGGTAGACGGGCCGCTTTTCCGAAAGCGTCCGAAAAATTTCTGCATGAATAGACTCGAGCGATTCCGATCGGCTTTTTAAGTCATTGGCATGTGAATGCGCATCTAATAATGAGGGCGAGAGCGTGGGCCCTAAGGGCTGCATTTCATTGTGGGAGGTTCCCCGGCTTTCAACGAGCGAAGCGGTTTCGGGATAGACTGAGAATAGCCCGCTTTCTTGCGAGATTTTTCGAATGTTCGGGTTGGTTCTCCGCTCCGCATCGACCTCGAGGGCAACACTCACTTCGCGGGTGCGAAGAGGCATCAGTTTCAGGTTTGGTGCCTCGCTGTTACTGGAAAGAACTTTCCGGTAGAGCGACAGAGGCGTGTAGAATTTGCCATCGATGACGAAGGTCGGAGGCGGAAGCCCGATTTTCTTAAATAGGTATTGGGATAGGAAATTTCTGGTTTCGTTTGCGAACTTCATCGCCTGTTCGTTTGATTCGCGCTTTGCTGATTCGAGGTCGGCTCCCTCTAGTTGGGAGAATCGAACTTCATCCGCCTGGCGGAGTTCGCGCAGTTGGGTTTGGAAGTGAGCGATCTCGCGGTTTAAATGCGAGACGATAGCCTCATATTCAAAAGGCGCAAAAAGATCGATTCGTGGTTTCCAAGCAAACGAGGGATAGAGCCCAAAGCGTCGAACCATCCATTCCGTCATAGACGGCCAGCCGCCTTCAAGCACCGCGTTTCCATTATAAAGACCGTCTTCGATTTTAAAAAGCAACGTGGTCAAAATGTGGAATTCATCACTGAGCGAAATACTCTTCTTAAAGATGCGCGCGACATCTCTCTCATACCGAGCGTGTACGGAACTAATGGCGCAGCAATTCGCGAAGCTTTGCTGTTTTGCCGGGGCATGATTTAAAAAAGAACTTTTAGAGAGGTCGACATCCTTTACGCCCGGAAATTCATGGGGTGGCAGCCCGACTTCTTCACGTGAAGGAAAAAGCAGAGATTGGCAAAACGAAGAAAACCACCCGGCATTTGCCGAAGGATATCCTGAGATTGAAAGCGCGATGAAGAACGCCATCAAATGGCGAAACCGGAGCATCACTCTTCTTATCGGCGGTCGTTAGGCAGACTCGATCATAAAAGTCGGCAAGGTCCCTTAGTTTGAGCCAATTTATTGGCGCCCAGAACTTACTTTAGGACGATCGAAGCTCAGTCACGGCTGAACCGTAAACGCGGTCGCCCTCGATCAGCGTGACTTGGACGGATAAGAGTTCCAGTGACGGATTCTCGCCTAAGAAACGAGCGATTGCCCTTTCGCGGATTAAAGTAAAAATTGATTCCCCGAGACTCTCGCAAGTGGGAAATGCCATCGCCGAAGTCAGGAGATCTGCGTTTTCGTTCAGATAGCATCCGGGCAGAGATGAGAGCGTTTCCTGCACGGCTGATTCTAAAGCCGGAAAATCGATGATGCGACCTTTCAGGGGTTCTCCAGTAAAAGTAAGCGTGGTCTTCCAGAGATGGGGATGAGGTTCTTCGCGAACGTCCAGCGAATGGGAGGCCTCGAAATCAAAATAGAGGATTAGTTTCGTCTTAAAAAGTAAGGACATAGGAAGCCCCCTGTCCCAACATCTCTTCGACCACGCCTTCGATGGATCGCACCCCCGCTTGTTCGAGTGCCGACTTAGAGAGCGCCGAAGCGACTCGTTCCGTGAAGATTTTTGCCAGAGACTCGGTCGTGACGTTGTCGATCGGAAGCATGACGACCTCTTCCCTTGGGAAGACGTAGCGTTTTCCGCAAACCGTGACTTCCATGCTTTCGTCCGAGTCGGATTTCACATCAAGGAAAGGGCAAAGGGAAGGAAGCAGGACTTTCTCATCCCATTCTGCGCAAATTTCTCGAATCGCCTTTTTGATCTCCGAAAAGGGCAACATCTCTGCCAAAGAAAAGTGCGAAAATTCCAGCTTTAAAACGGTACGGTAGTTATGCCCGTGGAGGTTTTCCTTCGTTCCGTCCGCAAAGACGGTCATGTGGGCGGCCGAGAACTTCAGGGCCTCTTTACGGATCCGGATGCGATAAAAACCTTTAGGTTCGGACACCTCGACTCACTAACGCAGTTTGTTAGCGATTTGAAGGAGTTTCTTTGATAGTGAAGTCCTATGGCAAAACTCGCGGTAACCCCCCCCGTCCCAGCTCCTCTAGCCGGCCGAACGGCCGTGATTACAGGTGGCGGCCGAGGTATTGGCTCCGCAACTGCCGAAGAGTTAGCGCGTCGTGGAGCTCGAGTTTTCATTTGTAGTCGTACTGAGCGAGAAGTGACCACCACGGCAGCCAGAATAAACGAGCTCTACGGCCCCGGAATCGCGAGCGGAATGGTCCTGGATTTGACGACCGGAAATGCTCCGACGCATCTTTTTCAAGCCGCAGAAAAGGCATTTGGCTTGCCCGTCACGGTGCTCGTTAACAATGCGGCGATGGCAAAACGAACGAATTTCTTGGAAAGTTCAACTGAGGAAATTCTCAGCGCGTGGGAGAAAATGAACGCAATCAACGTGCGCACGCCGTTTCTTTTAGCTCACGAGTTCATGCGCCGTCTCGCGGCGATTAATCACTCCGGATCCATTGTGAATTTGAGTTCACTCGGCGGAATTCGCAGCACGGATAAATTTCCCGGTCTCTCGATCTATACCACTTCGAAGTTTGCCGTCGGCGGAATGACCGAGGCGCTTGCGGTTGAAGGCCGCCCCATTTCAGTTCGCGTGAATGCGGTCGCGCCCGGCGCGGTGGATACCGAAATGCTCCGGGAAGCCGCCCCTCATCTGAAGACCAATACGAAACCAAGCGACGTCGCGAAGGTCATCGCCTACCTCTGTGATGAATCTGAATCCGGAACTCTTTCTGGAACGATGATAGAAATTCACTCGAACCTCTGAAAATAAAATTATGGTCTACGATCCAAAAGATTACTTTTACCGAAAAGCTAAAGAAGAAAACTTCGCCGCGCGTTCCGTTTTCAAGATCCAAGAAATCGACATCCGCCTAAAAATTTTCAAACCAGGCATGAAGGTTCTGGATCTCGGTGCTGCGCCCGGGTCCTGGTCCCAGTACGCGTCTCAAAAAATCGGGACGCATGGTAAGGTGTTAGGGATCGACATACAGGCGATCAAAATCACGCTTCCTAATGCGCTCTTTTTAACCGCAGACATGCGCGAGCTAGATTTGGGAACCACCATGGAGCGGCACGGGATCAAGCCACCGTTCGATATCGTTTTATCGGACATGGCTCCGAAGACGACCGGCTACCGCCTGCAGGACCAGATGCGTTCTCTCGAGCTCTGCGAGCTTGCATTAACCACCGCTGAGCGTTTCTTGCGTCGTGATGGAGTTTTCGTCTGCAAACTCTTTCACAGTGATGAGTTTGAAAATTTCCGAAATCTGCTCAGGGCGAAGTTTTCGAAAATCGATCTGATCAAACCCAAGAGCACTCGAAGTGAATCGAAAGAAATTTTCTTCATTGCCAGAGGCTTTAAGGGTGGCGCGAAGACAGAGAGTGCCTTGCCGGATTCCTCTGCTAGTGAAGTATGAAAAGTCTAGAGGTCTTCTCAAACCTCGCGACTTCCCTAGATGGAAAAATCGCGACATCGAGTCGTGAATTTTTTATACTGGGATCACCAAAAGACCTCCTTCTTTTACGGAAACTGCGCGACAGCGCGGATGCGATCGTCTTTGGTGCGGAAGTACTCCGTGCTTTTCGAAGACCCTGTCTGCCCCTAAGGAAAAATCACCGAATCACAAATGCAGTGCTCAGTCGTGATCTGCGCGGAATTGATCCTGATTGGCCGTTCTTCGTCGACGCTCGGATCGACCGAGTGCTTTATATTTCCGGGAAACTTTCCGCCGCTCGGCGGGCGAAGTTTGCTGAGCGCTCTCGCATCGTGGAACTCAAGTCTCACGACGTCGCAAAAGAAATATTACGAGACCTCTCTAAGCAGGGAATGTCGAAAATAGGGGTGGAGGGAGGTGGCAGCGTGATGTGGGAATTCGCGCGGCAGAATCTCATCGACCGCTATTATGTGACGATCGTGCCGAGGATTTTAGCAGGGAAAGGTGCCCCCACTTTAGTGGACGGCGCCGGATTTTTTCCGACAGAAGTTTTGAACCTGAAACTCGAAAAAGTACGCAAGGTGGGCAGTGAACTTTTTTTAATTTACTCGGCCCTGGGAGCTCGCGGACATCGGCATCCCCTCCTAAAGTAATTTCGGATCGATACGACCCCGGCGATGCTCAGTGGATCACGGCTGGCGGGGACTTTCGCATTCAGAAATGTTTCCATTGTTGAACCGCGAGGATAGGAACCGGGTTGAGCTTTTTCAAATTTGGCTGAACTCTGCGAAGGCCGATAAGCGGGTGGATCCGTATTCCTCTCCTTTTTGGAATGACGTTGCGATTTAGACTCTCAAGCTAAGCGCAGGCGCTCGTTGGGAAGTTCACGCTGCTAGCCCAGGGATGAATCGCGTTCTCTATTTTTTCGTGGAGCAACCGTTCAAGTCGACGGGAAAGAAGTTGTGGTGAAAAATGCGCTGACTCTGAGATCAGATGCCCGAGTGATTCTTGAAAATGGGCGAGAAGAATCCGAGTTTCTTTTGCTCCAAGGAAGACCGATCGGAGAACCCGTCGCGCAACAGCGTCCATTTGTGATGAATACGACGTCAGAACTCCAGGTCGCATTTGCTGAATACCGCCGAACGCTCTTTGGCGGATGGCCTTGGCCAAAGGATGATCCGACTTTCCCCGCCAGTCAGAAACGTTTCGCTCGTTATGCGGATGGAAAATCCGACCAGCCGCGCGAAGGAGCATACTCGCCGTTTGAAAATTACTTTACGACGTCTGGAGCGGGGCAGCCAGGGCAGGGCGCGGCGATTGCTTTCGTATAAAACGTCCAAAGGGTAAAGACTGACCGCCGCAGGCCGTTTGCCATTAAGGTGACGAACGTGATGGTGATCGCGATCAATAAGACGTACTCGATGAGTGCCTGGCCTCTTTCCCGGGACGGCTTCTCGAATGATGGATTAGGCCGATTCGCTCGCATCTTCATTATTTTCGGTTACAATCAGGGTAAATGGCAACTGAATCCGGAACTCCTGAAACCGAACGTAAAAAACCGACTCTCGCCGGCGCACTGGTCCCAGTTGCGATTATTTTAGCGATTTGCTTATTTGTGATCGGTTACCTTGGGGAGCGGAAGCGCGGACAGCCGCAAACAGAGGCAGGCGGGGCGATTGTTCGAAAAGTAGGTGAAGTTCTCCCGGACCTCGAACTGAAGAGCCTGGATGGAAAATCCGTTCGGCTTTCTGAGTTGAAAGCGAAAGTGATCGTTCTGAATTTTTGGGCAACCTGGTGTCCCCCTTGCGTGAAAGAAATGCCAGCGCTTGAAAAGCTCTCCGAGACTTACGGTCCGAAGGGGCTCGCCGTGGTGGGGGTGAGTTTGGATGAAAATCCGGCCGAAGTTTTGAATGCATTTCTGAAAAAAAATGGGATTCATTTCCCATCTTACGTTGATCCGGATGGCAAGCTTGCAGATCGCTTTTCCGTCTCTGGACTTCCACTCACGCTCGTCATGGACGGAAACCGAAAGCTACTGCTTGAGCAAGTCGGTGATGAGGATTGGATGAGTCCCGACTACCAAAAGCAATTTGAAATATGGCTTGCTCAGGCGGGCGCCAAGTGACCTTGCCACTTTTCCTGACGAAGCGTCTGAAATACCCAGTCGGTGCGCTGGCGTTTTTCATCATGTACCTGATGTACCGTTATACAAATCACCACCCCGTTTTCACCCCTCGAGAACTTCCGATGCTTGCGATCGATCGCATGGTGCCCTTTGTTCCGTGGACTGTTTTGATTTACGTGAGCGAGTACCTGTTTTTTACCGCCGTCTACCTTGTCTGTAAGGACATGGATAATGTGAATAAATACATTTATTCCTTTTTCACGACCCAAGCTCTGAGTTGCCTGATTTTCTTTGTCTGGCCGACGGTTTTTCCGAGAGAACGATTCCCCATCCCGGACGACATCAATCCTGCACTCGGAACGCTCTGGATGTGGCTACGCAACCAAGATAAAGCGACGAACTGTTTCCCTTCGCTGCACGTGTCCACTGTCTATCTTTCGGTCTATATTTTTCGCGACGAACAGCGGGAGAAGCTTCCGTTTTTCTTGGTCTGGGGAACTTTAATTGCGTTTTCCACACTACCGACGAAGCAACATTACTTCGCGGACATTCTCGCTGGCTGGGCGCTCAGTATGTTTTCTTACTGGCTCTTTCACCGAAAAATAAAGTATCGGCGAGTCACCACGCAAATCGGTAATAAAGCTCTTCAAACGTCGCATACGGTGTAACGAAAAAATCTGCGTCCATGCCGGCTTCTAAAGTGCCTTTCCTCGAATGGACGTCGAGCGCACGAGCGGCGTTGTAAGTTACGGCCGCGAAAAGTTCCGCACGGGTTAATCCCAAATAAAGTGCAGAGATGGTGAGAACCGCAGGAAGGTTCGAAGTCATCGATGTGCCAGGGTTTAGGTCGGTCGAAATCGCAACCCGAGCGCCCGCATCGATCAGGGCACGTGCGGGAGCGTGCGCAGTTTTCAGGTAAAACGCAGTACCCGGAAGGAGAACGGCGGTGGTCTCACTTGCGGCCAAAGCAGCAATTCCCGCAGGAGAAATTTTTAAGAGGTGATCTGCAGACAGCGCCCCGATATCCGCGGCAAATGCGGCTGACTCCGTATTCACGAGTTCATCGGCGTGGACTTTCGTTTTCATCCCGAGTTGCTTAGCCCGAGTTAAAATTCGCTCCGCTTCTTCTACGGTGTAATACCCTTCGTCGATAAAGACATCACAAACGTTTGCGAGCCCTTCGCGGGCGACCGCCGGAAGTTGTTCATCGAGGATCTCGATGAGATAAGCCTCGCGGTCCGCACCTTTCGGAAAATCGTGCGCTCCGAGAAAAGTCGGAATGATTTCCAGTTCGGGCGTCGCTTCTTGGAGGCGTTTAACCACCCTCAGAATTTTCAATTCGGTTTCGAGAGAAAGTCCGTAACCCGACTTCGCCTCGATCGTGCGAATGCCGTAGCGGTGGGCATCCTCGACCCGCGCCCGCGCCAATCGGAAGAGTTCTTCTTCAGTCGCATTCCGAGTGGCATTCACGGTGGTCTGGATTCCGCCGCCGGAGGCTGCGATGTCTGCGTAACTTGCGCCCCCGCACCGAGCTGCGAATTCCGAAGCACGATTCCCGGCGAAAACGAGGTGCGTGTGGCAGTCGATGAGCCCCGGCATGATGGCGTTCCGACCATAGAGATCGAAGACCGGCGAACCGCTGTACTCGCTAGGGAGTGCTTCGCTCTCACCGACCCATAAAATCTTATCCCCGACCACTTTCTTTCCAGATTTTCCCGTCGTGAAGTCGGTGTAGGAAACGGTCTTCGTGGAATAGACGAGTGCACCGTTCGGAATGCGACCGAGATCTTCTTCTTTCGGGTGTCTTCCGTCTTTTGCACGAATGCCTGCACCCGTGAGGAGTTCGGAGGCATGGAGTAAGATGATCGATTTTTCGCTCATGGATAATTTTCCGTCTTAGATCATGGGGAGGGAGCCGCCGCGCTCTTTAAAGGCGGTCCTGCCGATTTCTATGGATGATTCGTAGCCCGCATCCGCATGTCGCACGATTCCCATTCCTGGATCGCTATTCAACACACGAGAAATTCTCTTACCGGCGGCTTCTGTTCCGTCTGCTAAAATCACCATTCCTGAGTGCATCGAGTATCCGATGCCGACACCGCCGCCGTGGTGGAGCGAAACCCACGTGGCGCCATTCACCGAATTAATCATTGCATTTAATAACGGCCAGTCACCGACCGCGTCCGATCCGTCTTTCATTGCTTCGGTTTCTCGGTTCGGGCTCGCAACCGAACCGCAGTCGAGGTGATCCCGCCCGATGACGATCGGAGCTTTCACTTTTCCAGTACGCACGAGCTCATTAAACAGGGCTCCGGCTTTTTCTCGCTGACCATAACCGAGCCAGCAGATTCGCGCGGGCAATCCCTGGAATTGGATGCGCTCTTCCGCCATCTTTAACCAGCGGTGAAGTCCGGCGTCGTCTGGAAAAAGTTCTAAAAGTGCGCGGTCGGTGACGCGAATGTCTTCAGGATCTCCCGAGAGCGCGACCCACCGAAAGGGGCCTCTTCCTTCGCAGAATTGGGGACGAATGTACGCGGGAACGAAACCTGGAAAATCGAATGCGTTTTTTACGCCGGCTTTCACGGCTTGGGCGCGTATGTTATTTCCGTAGTCGAATACGTGCGATCCGCGCTTCTTAAACTCGAGCATGGCTTCGACGTGTTTACCCATTGAAGCAATCGACATGGCTTTGTATTTTTCCGGGTTCGATTCGCGAAGGGCATTCGCTTCCGTAAGACTGATTCCATGGGGAACGTAACCCGTGAGTTCGTCGTGGGCCGAAGTCTGGTCGGTCACTAAATCAGGGGCGAATCCTTTATCAAGCAACTCCCAAAGCACTTCGGCCGCATTTCCGATCAGTCCGATCGAGACCGCGCGTTTTTCATTTTTCGCTTTCGAAACGCGCGCCAGGGCATCGGTCAGGTCGGTGGCGAGTTCGTCGAGGTATTTCGTTTCCAAGCGTTTCTGCGCGCGTGCCGGATCCACTTCGATATTCAGCGAGACGAGTCCTGCGAAGGTCGCGGCCAACGGTTGGGCTCCCCCCATTCCTCCAAGTCCGGCGGTCAGTAAAACTCGGCCACCTAAATCTCCACCGAAGTGCTGCCGGCCCGCTTCGGCGAAAGTCTCATAGGTGCCTTGAACGATGCCCTGCGTTCCGATGTAAATCCACGAACCGGCCGTCATCTGTCCGTACATCATGAGGCCATCGGCTTCGAGCTCTCGGAAGTAATCGTAGGTCGCCCATTTCGGGACGATCCACGAATTCGCAAGCAGTACGCGAGGAGCATCCGCGTGGGACGGAAAAACGGCGACGGGTTTGCCCGATTGGATGAGGAGTGTTTGATCGCCGCGAAGCGTTCGAAGCGTTTTTACGATCGCATCGTAGGCCGGCCAATTTCGAGCCGCTTTTCCCGTGCCACCATACACGACGAGGTCTTCTGGCCGCTCTGCAACTTCGGCGTCTAAGTTATTCATGAGCATCCGCAGCGCGGCTTCTTGTTCCCATCCGAGGCAAGAAAGTTCAGTTCCACGGGCAGCGCGAATTTTTTTACGATCGGGGGTGCTAGGTGTTTCGTTGTTCATGATTACTCCTGATTAAGTCGAACCGTGGCGTCGATTCCGCGAACGATGAGTAGGTTTTCGATTTCTGCGATGTCTAAGTAGAAGGTGCGGTCCCGGGTGATTGGTTTTACTTTTTTCCGAATGGTAGAAATCGTCGCTTCGATTTTAGCCGACGACCGAAGCGGACGGTGAAAATCCATCCCGGTAGTCGCCGCGAGAAGTTCCATCGCAATAACGCGTCTTGCGTTTGTGACGACTAAAGTTGCTTTTCTGGCTGCCCAAGCACCCATCGAAACGTGATCTTCTTTATCTGCTGATGTCGGAATCGAGTCGACGGAAGCTGGATGGCAGAGGGTTTTATTTTCAGAGACGATACTAGCGGCCGCTACCTGGACGATCATAAAACCGCTATTCACGCCGCCCTCTTTTACTAAGAAAGCGGGCAAGCCGGAGAGTGCGGGATTAATCAGCTTTTCGATGCGCTGTTCAGAAATGGAAGCAAGCTCCGCAGTCGCGATCGAAAGCGCGTCCATCGCGATCGCCACGATTTGACCATGGAAGTTTCCGCCGGAAAGAATTTTACCCGATTCCGGAAACACGAGCGGGTTATCGGTTACGGCGTTCGCTTCGCGCTCGAGCACTTCGCGAACAAACCGCAGGGTGTCTCGGGAAGCGCCATGGACTTGAGGCATGCAGCGAAGAGAGTAAGGATCTTGGACTTTCTCACAGCCCGCGTGACTTTTTGCGACGGCAGACTCTTTTCCATCGGGAGAGAGGATGCCGCGCAGTCTGGCGGCAGCATGAATCTGGCCGGGATGTCCGCGGACCACTTGGATCTCGGCGTCGAATGCGGCGGTCGTGCCCTTCAGTGCTTCGAGTGAAATGGCTCCGGAGAGATCGGCAATGTCGGCGAGGTATTCTGCATCGAGGAGTGCCAGAGTTCCGAGTGCCGTCATGAATTGAGTGCCGTTAATAAGAGCAAGGCCTTCTTTTGGGCCCAGGCGAATGGGTTTTATTCCGGCTAGTTTCAGGGCTTTTTCCCCATCCATCAGTTTTCCACAGAAATAGGCCCGTCCCTCGCCGATCAACACGAGGGCAAGGTGAGAAAGGGGAGCGAGGTCGCCGCTTGCGCCGACGGACCCCTGTTCAGGAATCCACGGAGTCACATCCGCATTTAGTAAAGCGATCAGTTGTTCGACCAGCTCGACGCGCACTCCGCTGTGTCCGGCGGAAAGGTTCACGGCACGCAATAAAACCATCGCTCTCGATTGGGGGATGGAGATCGGATTTCCGGTACCCACCGCATGGGAGCGCAGGAGGTTATATTGAAGCTCTTCCAAATCTTTTTCAGGAATCCGTACGTTTGAGAGAAGCCCAAACCCGGTATTCACGCCGTAAATGGTTTCGCCGCTTTTCGCGCGTCCTGCGAGGTATCGATAAGCGATGTTGATTTTTTTCCTTGCGGACGGAGCAAGCGAAACCATCGCTCCATGAAGCGCGACTTCACGAATCGTTTCGAGTTCGATGGGTCGGCTGCCAATCACAAAAGGACGCACGGCTTTTTTCATCAGTTCCCAGCCTCGATTGATTTGAGGAGCTCGCGGTAGGCGGCGCCCCGGTTTTTAGCGTCGAAAATCGCAGAGCCGGCGACGAACACGTCCGCTCCGGCTTCTCGCGCAATGGTTGCGGTAATGGATTGAATGCCGCCGTCGACTTGGATGACGTAGGAGTTGTCTTTCCGAAGCTCGACTAACCGACTGATTTTTGCGCTGGCTCGCTCGATGTACTTTTGGCCGCCGAAGCCCGGGTTTACCGACATCACGAGAACGAGGTCGACGAGCGGAAGGATTTCTTCGATCAGGGAAACCGGAGTTGCGGGATTAATCGACACGCCGACTTGGCAACCCGTCTCTCTGATTTGGTGAAGGAGGCGATCTAGGTGTGCGCTCGTCTCGGCATGGACGGTGATGCAGTTTGCTCCCGCATCTGCGAAAGCCTTCACCCATTTTTCGGGTTCACTCACCATCAGGTGACAATCGAGGTAACTTTTCGTCGCCTTGCGGAGCGACTTCACTACGACCGGTCCGATGGTGAGGTTCGGAACGAAATGGCCATCCATCACGTCGACATGAAGCCAGTCGACGCCCGATTCTTCCACTTCCCGAATTTCTTCGCCAAGCCGTGAAAAATCTGCAGAAAGAATGGACGGTGCAATCACCCCCGATTCAAACGCCTGCGCTTTCAATACGTTCCACTGGGATTGCCACGGGCTAGGGCTGGATTTTTTCATCCACCCGAACTTACCTGAAGAGGGAGATCGACGCCACGGCCCCGTAAGCCATTTAGAAATGCGGCCGGTTCCATTTCTTTTTTCCCCTCCGGCTGGATGCGGAGGATCTCCAGTGCGCCCTCAGAGGTTCCGAGTAAGAGCATTCCCGCACGTTCTTCTAATTTACCGAAAGAGGCAGAGAAATTCGGATGGGGAGCGGTTTGACGCACCTTTATACGTTCTTTTTTATCCGCGATTTCGATGAAAAAGCTTGTTCCTGGCCACGGATTTAAGGCTCGTACGCGTCGATCGAGTTCGACCGCGCTCAGTGCCGGATCGAGTCGTTCCATTTCTTTCGTCAGTTTCGAAGCAAAGGTGACAAGGGCTGGCTCTTGGGCGCGTCCTTTGATGCGACCTTCCGAAAGTCCGGCGAGGGTTGAAAGGATTAAGTCCCCTCCTAAGAGAGAGAGGCGGTCGTGGAGACTGCCGACAGATTCAGATCGGCCAATCGCTGTTTCCACTTGTTCGTAGATGTCACCCGCATCGAGTTCTTTCACCATTTTCATCGTGGTCACGCCGGTTAGGGGGTCGCCCGCAAGGACGGCATGATGAATGGGCGCAGCACCTCTCCAGCGCGGCAGAAGCGATGAATGAATATTCACGCTTGCAAGGGTGGGAAGGTCGAGGACGTTTTGCCTGAGAATTTGTCCGTAGGCGACGACGACTAAAGCGTCGGGTGCGTAAGCGGCGAGTTTTTCGTACTCGCCGGGGAGCGTGAGTTTTTCCGGCTGGTGAACCGGGATGCCGAATGCGAGCGCTTTTTCTTTTACCGCGGAAAAACGAACTTCTAACCCGCGCCCGACGGGCCGATCGGGTTGCGTGTAAACGGCGACGATTTCATGAATTGCGTGAAGCTTTTCCAGAGCAGGAACGCTAAAGGCGGGCGTTCCCATGAAGACGATCCGGAGACGCTTCATCGGATCAGTCCCCTCTTTTTCGCATCTTTTGGACTTAAGAAATCGTGACGGGTGCTGCCGAAAGATTCTTTCTCAGCACGTTCACGCCTGAGCTTCTTCTGGACCATTTCCTTTTTCAGGGGGCTCAGTCGATCGATGAATAGGCGCCCTTCGAGGTGATCCATCTCGTGCTGGATCGCAACTGAAAGAAGCTCTTCCGCATCGAGGGTCTTCGTCAGTCCGTCGATGGTTTGGTATTGGAGGGTGAGTTTTTTCGCGCGTTCGACATCCGCCGTGAACTCAGGAACGGAGAGGCATCCTTCGGATGTGACGATCTTCCCCTCCCGCCGGGTGATGATGGGATTAATGAGGATGAGGGGTTTGCGGTTGGAAACGACCGAGCGGCCGAAGACCTCGGCGCCTTCGGGTATTTTAAGGTCTTCTTCGAGGTCTTCGTAATCGTAATCCACATCCAGCACGAGGATTCGCTCGAGGATTCCGACTTGATTGGCAGCGAGGCCGATTCCTGGTGCATCGTACATGGTCTCAAACATGTCGTCGGCGATCTTAAAGTAAGACTTATCCACTCTGGCGACCGGCTTTGCTTTCTGGGTCAGGACGACATCGGGGAAAGCGTAAATTTTCAGTCTGGCCATGGGGTTACTCCTGCTTCCGGTTTCTATTTTCCCTGGCGGGAAACGAGAATGAGCGCGAACACGGTAAAGATCAAAGTCGGGGCCCAGGCTGCGACGACAGGAGGCAGTGCGCCATTAGTTCCCAGAGATAGTCCGATCGAATAGAAAAGCCAATAAAAAAAGGTGATTGCGAGGCAAACGCCGAGATCTTTAGCCAGCCCCCCTTCTCGTTTTCCTCGAACTGAAAAAGGCACGCCGAGGATGCACATGACCATCGGAATGAAGCTCAAGCTAAAGCGGGAGTGGTACTTCACCAGGTAGCTTTTTACGTCGAGGCCAGCCGCCTGGTTTCGGTCGATGTAACTCTTGAGTTCTTTCAGCCGGAGGCCGTCGACTTCTTTTTCGATCTCCTGAAAATCCTTGGGAGTTTCCTGGATCTGCAGTCGGATCTCGTTGAATTTTTGATTCACTGGAAACGGATCGGTCATCGAGAATTGGGTGACCGTACCATTCATCAGTTTCCATCCCTGCGGGGTGTAGAGAGCCTTCTCGGACTCGACGGTCTGAACGAGATTAAATCGGTCGTCGAAAGAGTAAACCGTCATCCCCAAAATTTGCTGGGTCTTTAAATCAAACGCTTTCAAGTTATAAATCAGGTTTTTTGAGCGGTACCAGATCTTGTTTTGTTTAATGTCGAGATAGAAATCCGTGCGCTTTTTCATGTCGCGCCAGTAATAGTTTGTGCGTCGTTTGAAGAGGTGGGGCAGCACGCTGTCTTGGAGAAATAGCGTTCCCATGCTGATTGCGAAAACGAAAATCAGAAGCAAAGCCATCAAACGCTTGAGGCCGATGCCGAGCGCGAAAATGGCCGTAAGCTCATTGGTTCGGTTCAGTCCTGAAAGCGTGAGAACCGTCCCGATGAGCACTGAGGGGGGAATCATTTGAACCAGCACGGCGGGTAATTGGAAAAGATTATAAGCTAAGACTTGGCGGGTCGTAAAATCACTCTCCAAAACCATGGTCGTGATTTGCTGGAATAGGTAGATGAGCGTCAAACCGCCCGCCGCAACCGCGATATTTTTCAAGAAAAGAGCAATGATGTAGCGATCGATCGTCTTCATAGTTCCCTGCGCGTCCTATCTTCGTTATTGTAGGCGAATCATGACCGACCCGAAAGAGACTGTTTCCTCGAACCCAGGGAATTCCAAGAACGCAAAATTGAAATATCTGTGGGAGCAGATTTGGCAGCTCGCTGTTGCGCTCCTGATCGTTTTTGCGATTCGCTCCGCAATCGTGGAGCCGTTTAAAATTCCGTCTGGTTCGATGATCCCGACTCTCTACGTCGGAGACTTCATCTTCGTGAACAAATTTGCGTACGGGCTTAAACTTCCCTTTTCGGATTACTTCGGTGCCCCGATCCAACTCATTCACCGTGATCCCCCGAAGCATGGCGAAGTCATCGTGTTTCTCTACCCGCGTGAGCCAGACACCCATTACATCAAACGAGTCATCGGAGTTCCGGGCGACACGGTCGAAGTGCGAAACAAAGTGGTCTACATAAACGGTGCTCCTCTTCCGCAGACCGAGGCGCCAACGGATGAAACGCTGGCTCGCTTAAAAGACATCGGCGATCCTCGCTACGGCGACGACCATATGAAACTGTTGCGAGAAAAAATCGAGGGAGGCCATGAGCATTTAATCCTGACTGACTCGAATAATGACTACACCCAGAATTTCGAGCCCGCGAAAATTCCTGAGAATTTTCTGTTCGTGATGGGGGATAATCGAGATTTTTCAAACGACAGTCGTTTCTGGGGCCTGGTTCCGTTTGAAAATATTTCGGGTCGCGCAGAAGTGATCTGGCTTTCGATGTGGTTTGATTTGAAGGACACGGAAAAGAACTCTTTCAAGCCGGGGCGCATTGGAACCCTGTTGAAGTAAATGAAACAAAACAGGCTGTCACCCCGATTTCAGCCGATCTTCGATCACGTCGTTTCGATCGCCGCAGCATTGCTTGTGGTGTTCTTTGTCCGGTCGAGTTTTTACGAATCATATAAAATTCCATCGGGCTCGATGATTCCCACGATTCTAATCGGGGACCACGTTTTCGTGAATAAATTCGCCTATGGGTTTAATCTCCCGTTTTCTGAATATTTCGGAAATCCGATCAGGCTCATCGAACGCCCATCTCCGAAAGCGGGCGAGATCATCGTTTTTGAGTCGCCGAGAAGTTCGGAAATTAACTACATCAAGCGGGTGGTCGGAGTCGAAGGAGACGTGGTTCGAATCCGAGATCGACGTCTTTTTATAAACGACCAAGAAGTGTTCACGTCCGAGCCAACGCCAGAGGAATCGAAGGACGTTTTTCGGCTTCTTCGAGATCCTAAATTCGATGAAAGCGGCATGCGCGTTTTAAAAGAATCGGTCGCGAACCATGAGCATTGGTTACTGCTCGACGGAACGAGCTTTGTATCTGAAAATTTCGGTCCTTACTCAGTTCCCACCGGACACGTTTTTGTCATGGGCGATAATCGTGATTTTTCAGACGATAGCCGGTTCATCGGTGCCATTCCGATCGATAAAGTCCGGGGCCGAGCGACGCGGATTTGGCTCTCGATTTGGATCCATTTCCACCCTGCAGAATTCGATTTTCGCCCGCTTCGTACGGGCAAGTCGCTTGACTCTCTCTAGTTGCGAACCAACCACTGAGCAGCGCGGTCGAGAAATTTCCCCATCAGGCGACGCAGCTGCTGAGGAGAGGCGTCTAATAAGCGAACGAGGGTGGGAGAAGCGCGGTAATAGAAATACACGAGCCGACGCCCGGGGGACGAAAGTCTTAATTTTTCGTCCCGGAATCTTCGCAGCCGTAACAGGGTGTCCGGATGAGTCACATCGAGAAGCGACGTCGCGATGAAGCATTTCTCCCCAGACAGCGAGGTGTAAATGGCTTTGAATTCTGCCCGGTGTTTACAGCGACCACTTCCGAGGTATTTTCGAAGTGCTTCAGCAGAAAGAGGCTGGAAAGGCATTCCTTTTGAGAAGATCAGGTACTTCTTCAAGTACGTGTTCATTTCCTTGAGTTGGGACGCGTTTTTGGCTTTGTCGTAGAGTTTTGCTAAATCCCAAAAAATTCCGGAGAGAAGGACGATTTCGTAAAGGTCTTTAGATCGGTCAAAATGATTGAGAGTGAGCCCGTCTTTACCCGCTTTTTTCCACATCTCGAGAATCAGGATGTATTGCTGGTACTTCCGAACAGATTCGACCGTTTTACCCGCTTGAGCAAGCTGAACTCCTTCTTTCGCGATGTCGATTCGGCGTCGCAGCAGTTCTTTTCGCTGCTCTTCTTGCTGGCGCTTGAGCTGCTTTTCAATGCGCGATCGAAGGATGGTTCTAGAGGGGCGTTCTTTCGTGTCGGTCACTATCTGTTTATCCTAGCCCGTAAGGATCCACATCGACAAGAAGCGTCCATTTTTCTCGCGACGCGTATTGTTTTGCAGCAAGGATCGTTTGGCTGAGCGCACCCACGGCTGAGCACTTGATGAGTAGATCCCAGCGGTAGATTCCTTTTGCACGCTCAAGAAATGCTTCCGAAGGGCCTAGGATCTGCAATCGAAGGTCAGGTTGAGTGGTTTCCAATTGCGACTGCACTTGGCGAAGTGAATTTGCGATGGCTTCACAGCGGCTGACGGCTTCGATTCGGTCGGATGATTCGATCCGAAGTCGCGCAAGCCTTCCAAACGGCGGGTAGTCGAGTGCTTGGCGAAGCTCGCACTCTTCTGCTAAAAAGCTCTCTTCACTCCGGTTGCCCAGCAGCACTTCTAAAATAGGAGAATCCGGCTGGTAGGTTTGGACTAAGACTCTTCCCGGAAGTTCACCTCGCCCCGCCCGCCCAGAAACTTGCGACAGAATTTGGAGTGCGCGTTCAGGCGCTCGAAAATCAGGGTAGCGAAAAAGGGCGTCGGCCAAAATGACGACCACAAGGGTGACCTTCGGAAAATCATGTCCTTTCGCGAGCATTTGGGTGCCGAGCAGAATTTGCGCTTCACCATTTCTGAACGCGTCGAGTGTTTTCTCTAGCCGGGTTGCACTCGTGATCGCGTCTCGGTCGAGGCGAAGAATTTTTGCATCAGGAAGAATCTTCGGGAGTTCCTCCTCGAGGCTTTCAGTTCCGGCTCCGATGGGATCGAGGTCGACGGCTTGGCACTTCGGACAGAAATCCGGAATGCCTTCCGCATGCCCACAAACGTGGCAGCGTAGTTCTCTCGAGCGTTTATGCACCGTCAGCGAAATGGAGCAATTCGGACACTCGGAAACTTCACCGCAGTCCCGACAGCGCAGAAATGCGGCGAACCCGCGCCGGTTCAAATAAATCATGATTTGTTCACCGCGAGCGAGGGTCTCTCGCATCACCGTGAGCGTCTTCTCTGCGAGGGCGGCTTGGATTCCTTCGACTCGAATTTCTTCCCCGAGATCAACAATCTCAATCGTGGGCATTCCGCCGGATGCAAACCGAGCGGAAAGGACCGATGAATGGTATTTTCCTTCGCGAACCCGTTCGCGCGTCTCTAAGCTCGGTGTCGCCGAACCAAGCACGACCAGCGCGTCGAGGCTCTTTCCGCGCACGATCGAAAGATCACGAGCGTGGTAGCGGACGCGGTCGTCTTGCTTGTACGTCGGGTCGTGTTCTTCATCGACTAAGATGAGGCCTAAGTTTTTAATCGGCGCGAAAACCGCCGACCGTGCTCCGACCACAACCCGAATTTCGCCGCAGCGGAGGGCTGCTCCTTGATCGCGGCGTTGTCCGTCGGGCATCGCTGAGTGCCAGCGAGCAACCGACTCGCCGATTCCGGATTCGAGGCGAGAGTGGAGCTGCGAAGTCAGAGCGATTTCGGGCACGAGTAAAAGAACGCCTTTTCCTTCCGAAAGGACGCGTTTGGCGAGTTCGATGTAGACTTCGGTTTTTCCGCTACCTGTCACGCCATGCAGGAGGGAGACCTTCGAAAGCGAGCTTCCTTTGCGATGCGCATCGAGTTCTTCGAGCGCTATTTTTTGTTCATCGTTTAAATGAATCTCGCGCTGCTCTACTGTATTTCTTGAAAGTTCTTTTGCCGCACGCTTCGTCGAACGAAGTCCGAGAGAAGCGGGTGGACAAGCGGCTGCGAGAAGTTCGCCCAAAGGTTGGGCATAATATTTCGATGCCCAACGACAAAGCTCGAACACATCGGTGGGAATCCTGTCCTCTATGGATCCGGCTTCTGTGATCGCTTTTAGCTTCGCAGGGTCCAGCGAGGGCGGCAGTTCTGCGCGAGTTTTAGGCGTGTCGACTACGAAACCTACCACGTTCGATCGACCGAAAGGGACGCGCACCCAAGATCCCTTGGAGAGGAGCCCAGTCATCTCTGCGGGAACGCTGTAAGTGAAAAACGAATCGATCGGCCGGGGTACTGCGACGGATACGATCTCGAGTGATTGGATTACCGAATCCACTGCACCCATTGTTCGATCAGCGCGCGTTCTTCAGAAGAAAGAGAAGAAGGAATGGCTGGTAAACCATGCACCTGAATGGCGTTCATGTCGCTCAAGTCGACATTCGCCATGACTTCCATGGCTTCACCTTTCAGAATAAATTCTGACCCGCGTTGGAGTGAGATCGAGCGCGGGTACGGAAACGCGGAGACTGATTTCGTCTCTTCAAATCGAATTTCCATGCCTCCATTGAGTAGCTTCAGTGGAACGAACTCATCTTTCAAAACCCAAAGAGCCTGCGTGCTATTGCCCGTGATCCAGCCCACTTTTTTATCTAGCCGACCGATGGTTCCCTTTTCCGCTGCCTGACGTTCTACAGGACCTGGGAGGGCGGCCAGCTCGGAATCAGAGACGACGGGGATGCCGGCATTCTTTAGAGCGTTCATCAAGCCGGTCGTGTTCGCGTCGAAGAGAAGAAGGCTGGCTAAGCTGTCGTTTGCGCCGAGTTTACGTTCGAATGCATAGATTTCTTTATCAGACGCATCGAGGAAACGGGCCTTCCACGTCTTCGTTCCGAAATTGAAATATCCGATTTCGCGAATCTGGGTTTTCGTTCCGGTGATGCGGGTTTTCACTCGGAGTGATTTTAATCCCCGATGCTTTTTCACGAGCTGGCTGAGTTGGTAGCTCGACGGAGGAATGTAGGCATGCGCGGAAGAAATTCCGCAAAGCGAAAGGCTGAGCGCAGCGAGAGTGCCGGTGCAGAGGTTCCTCATGTGACAACGCCTTCTAAGTTTGCCATGTGTTTTTTCAGAAGTTTTTTTACATCTTCGGAAAGATCGGGTCTCTTCAACGCAAACGCGATCGTGGCGTCGATGTAACCGATTCGGTCCCCGGTATCGTAGCGCGTGCCCTCGAATTCATAAGCCAAGAGCTTCTCTCTCTCAGCTAAAGTTTTGAGTCCGTCCGTGAGTTGGATTTCTCCGCCTTTTCCCGGCTGGGTCCGGCGAAGGATGTCGAAAATACTGGCAGAAAGAACATAGCGACCGGGGATGGCTAACCTTGAAGGCGCTTCTTCGACCGATGGTTTTTCGATCAGGGTTCGGACGTGAGTCAGGCGATCATTGATGCGGTCGCCTCCGACAATTCCATATTTCGTAACCTCTTTTTCGGGGACTTCCATCACTCCGACAACCGATGCTTGGTTTTTTTCCGCAATTTCAATGAGCTGCCCGATGCAGGGTACTTTCGAATCCACCAAATCATCGCCGAGTAGAATCGCGAAGGGTTCGTTCCCGATGACGGGTTCCGCACAAAGGACCGCGTGGCCGAGGCCCATCGGATTTTTTTGGCGAATAGTGATGATGTTGCAAAGCTTCGCGATGTTACGTGAAACATCGGCTAGTGGCGTGTTTCCTTTTCGATCGAGCATCGTTTCGATTTCGAACGAGTAATCGAAATGGTCGACGATGGAATCTTTATTTCGGCCAGTAATGAAAACGATGTCTTGGATTCCCGCTCGGACGGCTTCTTCGACGATGTACTGAATCATCGGGATGTCGATGATGGGCATCATCTCTTTTGGAATGGCTTTCGTGGCGGGTAGGAAACGAGTGCCCAAACCGGCGCAAGGGATAACGGCTTTGCGAATCTTCATGTTCGAGAGTCTACCCGAGCCGAAGGGGTTGTGAAAGCCGAGCCTTTGCGTCTATTCTCTGGAAATCAGCTCATCCGCAGGAGACCGCGCACAATGTCATTTCCGAACCTGACCCGCCTTTTCTTCTTTTCTGCTTTAGTGGCGGCATCCGGAGCGAGTGCATCGGATTTTCAGTCCGCTCGTACCGCGGGTTTAGGCGGTTCGGGTCACGCCGCACCGATTCTCACCGACGCGATTTACATGAACCCGGCGATGATCGCGTTTCTGAACGCGTACTCGGTGACGGTTACTCGAAATTCTTATTCAGGCCCCGACTCTCATGAGCCAAAGGGAGCGTTACTGAACGCTTCGATTCAAGACGGAACGAACTCTCTTCTTGCGGCGGGGGTCGGGTACACCCGAAAGTCTTTCGGAAAAGAAGTCACCGTCGGTGCATCCTCCCGCCTCTTCCAAAATTACGGGATCGGGATTGGCGGAAAGTTTCTTTTCGGAAGTGAATCGAAGGACAGCGCTCAGGATGCGACAGTGTCCGCGCTCGGATCGCCCCTTCCCTGGCTTCAGACGAGCGTCATCGTCGATAATGCCCTCCAAACCACGAAATCGAAGCAGTGGGGACTTTCCCGCGAGATCATCTTGGGGGTTAAGGTGAACGTCGAAAAGCTCATGTTGATCTATTTTGATCCCCACCTCGTACCCACGAAACCGGCGGGGGATTCTTACGGATACGAACTCGGTGCGGAAATTCCGCTCTTCACCGACTTCTACATTCGCGGTGGAATAAACCGGAACTCTTTTCAGACCCAGCTAAACCAGTACGGCCGAGGCCATGGGTTTGGGGTCGGTTGGTCTTTCCCACGCCTTTCTTTAGACGCGGCGATGACCCGAACGATTTCGCCTGCCCGAACAAATAATTTTCTCATTTCGATCACGATCATTTAAAAGAAGGCACGGATCTGCCTATGGAAAATGACGATCAAAAACACGATAGCGTTTCCACCCTCGAAGCTCTGCAGGAGTCGTGGGCTTCCTTGCCTTCTGACCAAAGGCACGAGGGGTTTTACGCCCTTCCCCGCGAAGAGGCCGAAGAGCTTTTTCTCCTGCTCAGCGCCGCAGATCAGTATGAACTGATCGATGACCTCCAAAACACCCAGAAGCGGGGTTGGATTCGCCTCCTCGCTCCGGATGATATTGCCGATTTAATCCAACAGTTTCCCCACGATGAACGCGCTCAGATGCTGGCGCTCCTCGACATCACCACGATGAGGGAAGTCGTCGCACTCTTAGCCTACGCCGAAGACGACGCGGGTGGGTTGATGAATCCGCGATTCATCCGGCTTCGTCCGGATGTTTCGGTGGACGTTGCGATTCGGTACATTCGCGCCCAATCCAAGGCGAAAATCGAAACGATCCATTACGTCTATGTCCTCGATCAGGAACAGCATCTTCTCGGTGCGATGTCCTTTCGCGATCTCTTTCTTTCTCCACCGGATAAGCTCGTCAGCGAAGTCATGGTGAGTGATTTAGTGACGTTGCCCGAAGACATGGACCAAGAGGCGGTCGGGCGCAAATTCTCTCAATGCGGGTTGTCCGCACTCCCCGTGGTCGATGCTGAAGGCAAGATGAAGGGGATCGTCACGGTCGATGATGCCGTGGAAGTGGTCGAAGAAGAAGCAACCGAAGACATTCATAAACTCGGAGGTACGGAAGCGCTCGACGAGCCCTACCTCCAAATTAATCTTTTTAAGATGATTAAGAAGCGTGCGGGCTGGCTGACCTTCCTGTTCTTGGGAGAAATGCTGACTGCAACCGCGATGCAGTTTTACGAAAAACAGATCGAACGAGCAGTGGTGCTCGCCCTTTTCATTCCTTTGATCATTTCTTCGGGGGGGAATTCCGGTTCCCAAGCCACCTCGCTGGTCATTCGCGCAATGGCTCTCCAGGAAGTTCGCCTTCGGGATTGGTGGCGGGTGTTTGTTCGGGAGTTAGCCGCAGGACTGGCGCTCGGACTGATTCTCGGGACGATCGGGATGATTCGGATCCTCGCTTGGCCTTCTCGAAATGAACTCTATGGAGAGCATTTCAGACTGATCGCGGTGACGGTCGCAAGCTCACTGGTCGGGGTGGTTCTGTGGGGGTCGCTCGCGGGATCGATGTTGCCTTTCTTGCTCCGCCGCATTGGGTTTGATCCGGCCACGTCCTCTGCCCCGTTTGTGGCGACCTTGGTCGATGTGACGGGCTTGATTATCTACTTCACCGTAGCCAGCATTATACTGCACGGCGTCTTGCTTTAGGGTTTAGGATAAATCCATAATCAATTCAATTGCTTGAGAGACGAAACTTTCGCTTGTCGAATGGGTTAAATTTACATATAACGCGATGCATCTAAGGGGATTCCTCATGCTTCGTTTGAAACCACATTCACTTCTTTTGTTTTGTTCGTCCTTACCTGCGCTCGCTCTGCTGAGCTTGAGCTGCAGTCCAGCGAGCCATTCGCTTGAAAAAAAGGTCCAAGTCGAAGCGCAGAAAGTTGCGACCGCCGTCGACAGCGCGTGCGCCGATGGGATCTTCGGAATTGGGCGTCCGATTAGTTTAGTCGACCTCCAGAACTACGATGTTACGAAGTTTAGTCTCGAATCGGTTGCTTACCGCGACGTGATTTATCGCGCTCCGGACCAGGTCGAAATCGCCTACCGAGTCGACATGAAGATGCGACTCTCTGCTGATCGATTCTTAGTTCCGGAACACACCCTCGCGTGTCATGAGGAAAAAAATCCTTCGAAGCGCGCGCTCACGCTTTCACAAACCATGATTCCAGTGATTGGCGACCTTCACCTTCCTTCTACGCGCATCACGATTTTCGATGCAAGCACGGAAGGAAAACTCGAAGACCGTGATCGCCTTTATAATTATCCTAGAATTTCTGAGATCTCAGTTTCGAATAAAGGCTATTTTTCCTTCAACCAAAATTGGGCGCCGTATCGGAAAACCCAATCTTTAGCGCAATACCTCGATCTGCTCCGCACCCGTTCTTTCTTCTCGAAAGTCGAAGTCCGAGAGATGGGGTATGGACGCTTGGGAATTTACGCGGAAAAAGACGTCGCTGGCGAGCGCGCGCAGCTTTTAATCAGCTTAGTCGAAGGCGGCTAGGCAGATTCTGCGAAATCTTTTAGGCGAGAATGACAGGATGTTTGCTCCGGGCAGATTCTAGTAATGCCTCTAAGGTGCGAACCCCAGCGGCGCTTTCCCATCCTGCGAGGCGAGACGTCCGCTTTTCGAAAATCGCATTTTCAAACTCCATCACTTCGGAATGATAAGCGTCATGATCATCGACGATTTCATGGATTTCCTCTAAGAGCGGCGTTTCTTTCTTCGCTTTTCGGAGGATCCGAATTCCTTCACGAGTGGAAGGTTTGAAGGGATGCGGAATTTCGATCCAGCCTTTTTCGCAGACGATCTGCATTTCGTCTAACCGAGGCCCACGAAATCCAAAGTCGATGAGCGCAGTCACTCCATTCCCATAATCCAAGATTCCGGAAAGCGCGTCGTCGTAGGAGTTTTCAAATAATCCCACTCCGTAGACCGAAGTGGGCGGTCGGCCCATGAGAGCATTTGCGAAATTCACTAAGTAACAACCCACATCCCAAGCCGCGCCGCCCCCAGTGTGTGTATTTGTTCGGATATTGGGGCCTTCGGGTAGAGTGATGTGAAATGAGCCCTGAATGCGTCGAATGGCTCCGAGTTCTCCTCGGTGAATGAGTTCAAGTAGGGTGATGCTTTGTTCGTGGTGGCGATACATGAACCCTTCAGAGAGGTGGACACCTTTGTCGCGTGCGAGGGCGGAGAGTTCTTCCGCCTCCCCTGATCTGAGTGCGAGCGGCTTTTCCACCAGAACGTGTTTCCCTGCCGACAGCGCGGCCTTTGCCCACGAATAATGAAGGTGATTTGGGAGCGAGATGTAAATGGCGTCCACGTTAGGGTCCGAGATAACGGCCTCGTAGCTTCCATAGGCATTGGGGACTTTCCATTCGTCCGCCATCGCTTTTGCTTTTTCCAAGGACCGGCTTCCGAGTGCGCCGACTTCACTCCGACGGGACGCGATGAGGTGAGGCAGGATCTTTTCATTGATCCGTGCAGTTCCGAGAATTCCCCAGCAGAGCTTCTTCGATTGTGATGTCGGCATGCACTTACCGTATTCCTTTTTGAGAGGGGCGTGAATCCATTTCGGGGCATAGCGGGCGGCACGACTCGTGCTTTCAGAGGGGTGATGAAATGCCGCCGAATTTTGATCATCGAGCCTAACCGTAAAATCAGAGACGCATTAGGCCATCGACTTGAGGAACGCGAATTCTCCGTTCGGTACGCAAGGGATGAGAAAACAGCCCTGGAAGAGCTCATGCGCGGCGACTTGCCGGACGTTATTTTGCTTGAGCTTGAGCTGCAGAACGTCAGTGGATGGGAGTTTTTAGCGCACCAAAAATCTCTGAAGGGGATTTCCAAAATTCCGACACTGGTTTTTTCGTCCCATTCTCCGGACCTCGATATTGAGTTATTTGAAAGCTTGGAACGGCTCTGCGCGGGTGAAAAAATTCAACGACCACGGGCAGATTCTCACCGGTCTCCCCTTCTTCACTTGCCCACCCAACTGAAGTTTTCAGAGATCGGTTGACCTAAAAAACGAGCTGAATTTAAGTCGAATGGGGACCTTCGCTAAATCGACATGACAGAAAGTTCGCTCTCAGAACGCCCGAGTACGACTTTGCACTCCTGAGAGTGAAAGGGCTCAAGTTTTTTCCAGCTCCTGTCGAACAGTACAGATGGGTCTTCGCGGGGTTGTGTTATCGATTGGGCTTTTTTTCTGTGCAGGAGTTGCACACGGCGCAACCGAAGTTGAATCGAACGATGATCTTCCAGAGGTTTCAGTGACGCTCAGTTCCTGGTCGCTCATTCCCACTTTTTCGATGACCTCGCTCTCCTCCACGGATTCGCAGACCGGCAAAGTAGCAAACGCGACTTCCGCCATGAATCCAAGAATCACCGCAGAATACTCGATGATTTGGACCCATAAATTCCGTTCTTATGCGCGGATCGGAATGGCTTTTATCAAGTTCGACCGCTCGAATGATTCCTTGCGCGACATGAGTTCACCTTCCCAATTTACGTCTCTCATGGCTCTCGGCGGTGTTTTTGAAATCGCCGAAAAATTTCGAGTCGACACTTATTTAGGTTACCGAAAAGGAGCGCTATTGCGCTGGGCTTCACCGACGAGTTTAGGTTTAGACGTGATTGATACCCCGATCATCGGCGCAACGTTAGAATCTGACCTAGTGACCCGAGGAATAGGTCGGTTTGGCGTGAAAATGGGACTGGAAGCGACGTCAGCCGCAGAGACGGATGCTTACCACGTGAAGATGGGAACGATGGTCTCGGCCGGATTCTATCTGCTTCAGCGAACAGGCACTTCGATGTCAAACGACGTCTCTGAGGTCAGTGTCGAGTATTACCGTCGTCGCCAAGATTCGACCTGGAGCGAACAACGCGAAAGCGGCGTTACGTTCTCTTGGAAGACTTCGCTTCAGATGAAGTCACGGTGAGGACTCCCGGTCAGTCTTGAAAAGCGTCCGAGTTACGTTTGAAATCCAATAATCAGCAGAAGCTTCATTCAAAAGCGTGAAGGTTCTGCCTAGGTTTCTCAAAGACTCGCGGAGATCGACGAGAGTCCCCTGATGCGCGAAGTACCTCTTCCGCGCGATCGAGACTGCCATTCGCGCTTTCGATTGTTCTTCGGTGAGGTGCTGAAAACGTACTCGGGATGAATCGACTGACGCACTCCAATCACTTTCGAGAAGAGCAGTCTGTTGGAGAACCGTATCCCTCGCGTGTTCTGACTTCGCTTCGAGCGCCTCTGCGCGCTGAACGTCAGCTGTCGTTCGTAGACCATCGAAGAGCGGAATGACAACGCCGATTCCGACAGAGTAATTTTTCTCGGGCACGAGCCGAGTATTCTCAAACGCACCTAAACTCGCCACCCCTACGAGGTAGGGCAAGTGCCCGGCTTTCGCTTGGCTGAGTTTCGCGTGTGCAATTTTCCGCTCAGCATCCGCACGACCGATAAAGACATTCGACTCGGACTTCGAATCCAACGGCGAAGATTCCAAGGGTAAAGTTTTGGGAAGCAAGGGGCAGATGCGTTCATTGGTTTCGCCCGTGAGAATAGAAAGTCTTCGGAGGCTCCCCCGGACTCTTTCCGAAAAACCGAGTTCATTCGTCCTTGCTTCTTCGACTTGAGCTTGGACCAGATACTTTTCAACCACAGACCTCTGTCCCGTTCCGACCAGACTCGAAACTTCGCCTGCGACCGTTTCTGCTTCTTGACGAATGAGTTTCCAAGCATCGACCTGACTGCGCTGGAGGCTGCAATCGAAAAAGGCTCGCATTGCTCGGACTTTGATTTGGTAAGTCGAGAGCTGGAGATCGGCACTCTCAGCAGCCGAGCCGCTGATCGCAGCACTCTCCTCGCCCGCGGTGCGACCGAAATCCCAGAGTCTTTGCTTTAATGCGAAGCCATAAGCGTATCCCGATCGAAACGGCGAGCCCATGATGCCGCCGACGCCGGTCATTCCACTGGATCCCGGAAAACCAGCACTGTCGGTGACTTGGAAATCAACTTGGGGCAGGTAGCTTGCGCGCGCGATTTTTACTGCCGCCTCGGCGGCTTCTTTGCCAGACCGTTTTTCCTTGAGTTCGGGACTCGATTTCGCCGCGAGGTCGATCACCTCTTTCAGTGAATACATAGATTCTGCGCGAACGGATTGGCTTAACAGAAACGCTGTGAAAAGAAATGGGATGGATTTTCGCTTCATGCGGCTTCTCGCTTCATGGGGAGAATTTCCGCCGTCCGTACGGTTTCGCGCCGAGAGATGAAAGCATAGAGAACCGGGATGAGAAACAACGTCAGGAACGTCGAGATGAGTTGTCCGCCGACGACGGCCCTTCCGAGTGGCACGTTGGCTTCCGACGCGCGACCCATTCCAAACGCCATCGGCATCAGGGCTAAAATGGATGCGAGTGAAGTCATTAAAATCGGACGGAGACGTGCTTTTGCTCCCAGCAAGATGGCGTCTTCGAGAGTGGATCCCCGAGTTTCATATGAAGTGAAAAATTCGAGGAGTAAAACGCCGTTTGATACAGCAATTCCCACCATCAGAATGGATCCGATACCGGCCTGAATGCTAAAATAGGTGTGAGTGAAAAAGAGTGAGAGAACCACTCCGGCAAATCCCAGCGGGACGGTGGTTAAAATGATGGCGGGTATCGAGAAGGATCGAAACTGGATCACAAAAATGAGGTAGACGAGAAGCGCTGCGAGTACGAGGCCCGCTCCCATCGACTTTAGAGATGATTTCATTTCAGAAATTTCGCCCTGAATAGAAACTCGGTAACTTGCCGGAAGGGTGAAATGATCGATCACGTTTTGAACGTCGTTTGAGAGGCCGCCGATGTCTCGGTCCTGAGCGTCCATAAAGATGTCTATGACGTTATTTAAATTTACGTGGTGGATTTCCGTCGGACCCGCACTTTCACCAAGTTCGGCTATTCCGTTAAGAGGAATGGCGCTCTCTTGAAAGCGACCCGTGATCGGAATGTCTCCGAGGGCTTTCAGGCTCGAGACGGAATCTTCGCGAAACTGAACGCCAAGCATGTAATCAATCCCGGTTCGCTTATCGACCCAAATCGATGGATAAAAAGTGGAGCTCCCGCTGACTGCACTCACCACGTTTTTAATTACTTCTTCAGTATTCAATCCGAGTTGGGAGGCCTTTAACCGGTCGACCTTCAGCACGATTTGGGGCGCGTCTAGTTTCTGTTGCACGCGAACATCAGTTGCTCCCGGCAAACGCTTCATTTGGCCCGCGAGAGCGGTCGCGATGCGATGGGACTCTCGGTAATCCGGCCCATCTATCTGGATATTAATTGGAGCGCGTAGGCCATTATTGAGAGCGGAACTCATCAGACCGCCGAGTTCGATTCCAATTTCCACCCCGGGAAATTCCTTCGGTATTTTTTCACGCAGAGTTTTTGCGATTTCTTGGGAGGTTTGCTTACGAGTGTCGGTGAGTTCGACGACGAAAAAGACGTCTTGGGGGCCGCTATTTGGAGTGAAGGCCGCGGCGAAACCATAAGAAACGCCTGCATTCCGAATGATGACCGAGAGGTCTCCCGGGCTAATCCATTCGCGGAGCTTTTTTTCTACTGCGACTCCTAATTTTTCCGTCTCTTCAATTCGCGAGCCGGACGTTTGCCGGAGCTGGAGGATAAAGCTTCCTGCGTCCGAGCGCGGAAAAAGTTCAGTGCCGAGGAAGGGAATCAAAAAGAGAGAGACCACCAAGAGTCCGGTGCAAGCTGTAATCACGTAGCGTTTATGTCCGAGTGCCAGCCGAAGGTATCGCAGATACGTCGCCTCTAAACGCGCAAAGAAAGACCGAGCGATGGCCTGTAAAATCCAAGGGCGATCGATCGCTACGGAAGCATGCGGGAGGGATTTTTTCTGTTTTGAACGGAGAAATTTGACCGCAAAAAGCGGCATCACGGTCATGGAGATCAAATACGATCCCACAAGCGCGACGACTTTGGTGATAGCGAGAGCTTGAAAAAGCGTTTTTGCGATGCCGCTGAGAAGAATCACTGGAAAGAGCACCAGTAAAGTTGCGATGCTGGCCGCGAAGACCGGCTGGGCCATTTCCGATGCTCCACGCATCGCAGCCTCCTGAGGTGTTGCGCCTTCCTCCAGGTGTTTATTAATGTTCTCGAGCACCACGATGGAGTTATCGACGACGATGCCGATGGAAATCGCCAGCCCTCCTAGAGTCATGGCGTTGATGGTTTGGCCGGCGAGCTTCAGGCCGACGAATGCAAAGAGTGCAGAAAGCGGAAGAGATAAAAGGATTCCCAGGGTGGAGCGGGTGTCTCCGAGAAGCAGAAAAACGAGGAAAATTGCGAGCGCTCCGCCGATGAAACCTTCTTCGGTGATCGATGTGATGGCGTTGCGGATGTATTTTGTTTGATCCGAAATGAGCGAGAGGTGGAAGCCGGGTTGGCGAGAGCTCAAGTTTGCAATCGAAGCTTTCACGTCTTCTACGACTTGAAAGGAATTAGAACCCGGTTGCCGATAGACCGGAACATACACTTGGCGTTTTCCATCGATCGAAACGATGTTTGTCTGAACCTTGGTGGAGTCCTCCGCCGAACCGACGTCTTTTAGGAGAATCGTCGTCCCGTTTTCTGAACGAAGTGGAAGGAGATTCATTTTTTCGATGTCATCGATGATTCCATTACTCGTGATTTGATAGTCCGTCTTCCCGATTTTGACATTTCCCGTGGGGATAAAGGTATTCAGGCGGCCGACCTTCTCGATTACTTCGAGCGGCGAGAGGTTATAGCGCCTGAGCTTTTCGGGTTTTAAATAGATCACGACTTGGCGTTCAGATCCGCCCATCACGGTCGGAGCAAGTGCACCCGGTACCGACTGGACCGCATTTCTAACCTCATAGCGGGCTTTATCGTAAAGATCGCGTTCTTCGTAATTTCCGCTGACTGCTACGAGTCCGAGGGGTGCGGACGCCATCGGATCGAATGGAAGGATGAGGGGAGGTTGCGTTCCGGGCGGAAGCCGGCTGAGCACGGACATCGCCATAGAGGTGGTCTGGGAGGTCGCTCCATTTAAGTCAGATTGCTGATTGAAAAAGTTACGAACGACGCTGACCCCGAGTAAAGACCGAGAGTCCTGATGATCGACTCCGATGGCTTGGCCGGTGTAGCGCTCAAACCGGGCGGTCAGGTTTTTTTCCACGTGCTCCACGGGCATCCCTGGATAGAACGACAGAATTTGGATCGCGGGGCTATTCGAAGCGGGTAGGAGATCTTTCGGCAAGCTTAAGAGTGCCAGTGTGCCGAAAATAAAAATCAGGACGCAGGCGACGAAAATGAAATGTGGATTGTGCAACGAGAACGCAACGAGTGCGTTTGTTTTCCAAATTTTCTCTTTAGATCCTTTGCCGCTTTCGTCCATCAGTTACTTAGCGGCCTAAAACGTTGCTAACTTGATAGAATGTCTCGAACCGTCAACGAAAAGGGCAATAAACAACGTTCTATTTCGATTAAAAACCGTCAGAAAAGAGGCGGTGTTTTCCTTCCCGACTCTAAAAAAAGCGGCTCGATTATTTAAGATCGTGATCGACCATCTGTCATTCGTGTAGGTCGGGGTTTCGATGGGGTCGCAGCGGAGTGCGAGGTCAGCAGCGAAAGATGAAGAGGACATGAATCCGATGACGATTGCCGAAAGACTCAAAAATTTCATAAAGACTCGAATGGATTGATTTACTGCTCTCTGACACACCGTTTCTGCCGCGCAATTTAATTCATTTTTGAAGTGTAACAATGACGGCCCTATTGGACGAAGATGTGGTTGGCACTTTAAAGAGCTAGAAACTAAATGAATGAAGGTTCCGGAATTTCTCCCGAAGCTTTCATTCGTCCGCATGTGCGAGTTATAGGCCCCATTCATTTATGTGAAAATGCACACCTTCTCTGCGTGAGACACCTAACCTAGAAAATAAAAAAGCCACCTCCGGAGAGGCAGCTTTTTTATTGAAGTGGTGGTCTCAGAAGGATTCGAACCTTCGACCTTTGCCTCCGGAGGGCAACGCTCTATCCAGCTGAGCTATGAGACCGAACTTCGAGAGAAGTGATGTGACGCTAACACGGGGCCAGGACGCGGTAGAAGTGAAAAAAGTCTCGAAATCCGATGGAGCACTCCCATTTCTTCCCGCCTATCCCAGCATTCGGTACTGTCCCCCCTCCGCCTCCGCTGCCTTTTCGCAAAGTTTTTCCAGGCGCGCATGAATCATTTCATATTTCGTGACGAGCTCCCCCTGAAACCGGCTGACTGACTCAAGATCCAGGCGGCATTCACGGAGGTTCAGCAGGCAGCTGAAATAATGGATTCCTTCGTCAGAGGGCCGTTTTGCATGGAGGCTGAGTGTGAAGCTTTGAATCATTTGCTCAGCCGATCGCAGCAGTCGATTTTTCACGTTTCGATCTGAAATTTCGACGATCATGCAGAGCTGATGAAACGAAAGTGCAAATTGATAAGTCAGGTAATTCTTATGCACGAAAATCCTCCTGAAAAATGCTCAGGACATCATGTCCTGGGAGATATCCTCTACAATGCGTCCATCGTGCCAATGATGAAGAAGAGTCCGAAAAACGAAGACACAGAATAAATCCACGCACTTCACGCGCCGCGATCTAAATCAGCGACCGAAGCGGGGAGGAAATTCCGGAAATATTTTCAATCTCAGTGACAGAAATCAGTCCGAAGTGGGCGCAGAATGGGTCGGACGCTCGCCGAACAAAGCGGTACCGACCCGCACATAAGTTGCGCCTTCTGCAATGGCGTCTTTAAAGTCAGAGGTCATGCCCATGGACAAAGCACCTAAACTGAGCGGTGAAAGATCAGATTCTAATTGGGCAGTTTCATGAAACGCAGCCCGTGCCCCACCGGTTCGCTCGGGATTTGGAATACACATGAGGCCATGCAGGGCGAGGTGGTCGAGTGAGTTGATCGCTTCCGCAAGGGTACGAAGGTCCTCGGCCCGTACCCCTGATTTCGATTCTTCTTGGTCGATGTTCACTTCAATAAAGATCGGAACGATTTGCTTTTTGTCCGCACGCTTATCAATCTCCTGAGCCAGCCGAAGCGTTCCCACCCCATGAATCGTGTGGACGAAAGGGAGAAGTGATTTCACCTTATTCGTTTGCAGATGTCCGATGAAATGCCAGCGGATAGCGGTGAGCCCGTCAGCGATGGCTTGTTCCGCTTTTTCAATGAGTTCTTGGACGTAGTTTTCGCCGAAGTCCCTTTGTCCCGCATCATAGAGTTCTCTGATGCTGGAATAGGGATGGGTCTTACTCACGGCGATGAGTTTCACAGAACCGGGTTCTCGCCCCGCCTGAGTGGTGGCTTCTTGAATCTCTTTTAGAATAGAGGCGTAACGTTCGATCATCTCTTCCAGTTTGGAACGACTTTGAACTTTTTTTCAAGTGCTTGGGTGAGCTCGGTCATCGGCAGGCCGACCACATTCGAATAGGAACCTCGGATGGCTTCGATGAGGCACATTCCGATTCCCTGAGCGGCATACGCCCCCGCTTTGTCGAGCGGTTCGCCGCTGGATACGTAGGCAGCGACTTCTGCAGGGGTGAGTTTGCGCAAAGTAACCGAGGTCTTCACCACTTCTTGGTGCCACCGCGTAATTTTTCCCGCGTCGAAAGCGCAAATCACAAATCCGGTGAGCACCGTATGCGTTTTTCCCGAGAGAGTGCGGAGCATTTTTCGGGCAACTTCGGGCGAATTGGGCTTATTCAGAATTTTTTTTCGGTCGGGAGAGACCACCGTCGTATCCGCAGTGATGATGACTCCAATTCGAGCGGAGGCCGGAAGGACATCGAGCGAAGAAAGGGCCTTCTCCGTCGCAAATCGTTCGACCATTGCGCGTGGCGATTCTCCGGGCGCTTCTATCTCGTCCGAGCCGGGCTTTAGTATTTCAAACTGAAATCCGCAATCGTTTAGGAGTTGGTGGCGACGCGGAGAAGTCGAAGCAAGGTAAAGTGCCATGGATTTTTGGTAATTATTCTTAGTAGTAATATTGGTTTACGATGTAACGGAACTGGTCTTTAAATTCGCGGATGTTGTCGAGCCGCTCGAAAATAACGCAAACTTCGGTTTTCGAGTTTTTCTCGCACAGAAAAATCAATGAACCCCCGTTGCGAAAGGTGGTAGCCAGTCCGATCCCGGCGCCGGCAACACTGAGCTTCATTTTGTATTGCTCATCTTTATAGAGCGTCGCCAGGTGTTTTAAGACTTTCTGCTTATCGATCGATCCGTATTGGTCGGTCGTTGCAATGCCCACTTGGACGCCGTCGAAGGCGATGGAGACTTCAATGGAGGCCTTATCTTCCAGCATAATATCGGCGTCGCGAGGAGTCTGCTCGTAGGTTCGTCTTCCGAGCGGATCTGTCGGCGCGGCGAAGATCGAATTCATGATCAATTCATCGACCGCATTCGCAATCGTGTTGGCCATTCGGGTCGGGTACTTCGCTTTAATGAGGTAGGCACGCAGGGCTTCGACGACCTGTTGTTTTTGGGTCGATCTTTTTACCTGAATGACTTGAATCTGGGACTTCGGATGGAAGAGGTTTTTGATTCCGAACGCGCGGTCTCCGAGAGTGGCTTTCACAACGTAAGCGTAACGAATTCCGGCTTTCGCCGCCTTTGCGACGTCAGAAAATTTTCGGTAAATGAAATTCCCGAAGAGGGAGCTTTCGATCAGGAATTTTCTTTCTTCGAAATCGGAGTCGGAAAGGTAGTGAAACCGATTCGAGTTCAGGCGGTCGCTGAAAAGTCCGACTTGATCGTGAATAGAAGACTCAAATGAACGGAATCCGTCGGCGTTCACAAAGTCGACGAAGATTGCTCCGACATCTTTATCTTTAATCGTCGCAGCGACTGTATTGAGATCTACGGAACGGACGAGTTCGAGTTCGCAGATCTCCGCAATTTTCTGCGCGAAAGCGGCATCGTCAGGTCTGTTCGATACTAGTAAAAGAATTTGCTTCATTAGCGCGATAAGAACGAAAAGTACTCTTCTTCGATGTCATCGAAAACGGCTTTGCCCGAACATTTCGTGCACTTCAACTCCGGAAGCTGAATGGCATCCGCATTAAGGTCAGTGGTTCGAAACAGAGCGATGAGTTCCGCCTTGCAGTTCGTGCAAGCGAAGGGAACGTAAATCGACTCCACCGTTCCACCGCAGGTAAAATTTGAGATGAGGTTGATCTGTTCGACAATGGCGGTCGAACATTGGAAAAAAGTGAGCTTGGTATTTTTCGACTGAAGGAGTTGGAAATATTTGATCCAGCCCTTCACTCCCACGGAATTGATCCGAGTAATCTCTTTGCAGTCGACGCGAATCTCCGCCGGAGTTGCGCCGACCATTTCGTCTAGGTTCACCGTCTCTTCTATGGAACCGGAAAGTCGGAGCGTGAGCGTAGTGCCGTTAACTTCTTTCGCGACCTTGATCATGAATTTACCTCGGCAGAAGCCGTAATGTATTGAAATCTATTTAAATTACGGGAAGACTTTAATTATGGAGCAACAGAACTTTCGAGTCAAATTCTCACTCGGAACCAAACTCGTTTTGAGCCTGAGCTTGCTCTTCTTCGCCATTGTCGGGTTTCTGAGCTACTCAGCCGTGAAGCTCGTGGTCGAGGATAAGCAGGCTTACACCTTCCAATTGCAATCACTGGAAGCGTACATCGCGGGTCAGGATTTTACCGAGAAAGTTCGACCGGTCCGAGATAATCTTCGGCTCTACCTAACGACGTTTGACCCGCGACTGCCGATTAACGCCGTTCAAGCGGAAAATCTGAAAAATCTCGCCCGTGGCCAAGAGGAAGCGGCGGTTTTCTTATCCTATCTCATCCCTCCGAGTGGGGACGTCAGCCCATTGACGAAAGATGTGAATCCCAAAGCGATCGCAGACCTCGGGCTTGATCCGGAAAAGCTCGGTTTCGATTCGACGTTCTTTAAAGGGTTAAGAGAACGTTTACTCTTATCGAATGCGGTCTTTGAGAATTACTCGAGGCCGGGCCTTCCACCCCTGCTCCTCGTCGCTTTTGGAGATGTCGGATTAAAAGATTTTGATAAAGGGTTACCCGTTGCGCTGGCCCTCATTGATTCCAGGACGCTCATTCGAAATGCACGATTCGGACAAACCACTATCACCTCAGCCGACGGACGAGTGCTTGCCTCGACCGATCCCGAACGAGCCTCTAGAAATCCCGATGCTTCTTCAGACCCGATTTTCCAAAGTGCGGCTGCGGCAAAACTCAGCACCGGCACGAAAGAATTCGAAATTGACGGGACATCCTATCTCAGTGCTTACCGCAAACTTCCGATCGGGCCGATCGTCATGACCCAGATTGAGAAACGAAAAGCGATGGCGGCTGCTTTCACATTAGGTGAAAGGCTGACCCTCCTGGGTCTGATTTCGATTGTGGCGGCGATTCTTTTCGCCATTGTTTTCTCTAATTCCATCACGAAACCGCTGAAACGCCTGACGTTTGCAACGGCGCAGGTGGCGCGTGGAGAGTTCAACGTCGACTCGAAAATCACCACCAAGGACGAAGTGGGAGCTCTCGCCCATTCGTTCGGCATCATGTCGAAAAAGATCCAAGGCCTCATCGTTGAACAGGTTCAGAAGGCTCACATGCAGGAAGAACTCAAGGTCGCGGCCGCAGTTCAGGAAAGCCTGATTCCGCCACCGGAGTACCGAGACGATGATGTCGAAATTATTGGCAGTTACCAATCCGCTTCCGAATGCGGAGGAGACTGGTGGGGATTTTTCCGAATCAAAAACAAACTCTGTTTGATGATTGCCGATGCAACCGGACATGGCGTTCCTTCCGCTCTCATCACGGCTTCCGCGAGGAGTTGTTTCTCGGTCATTGCGAAAATGGCGCAGGAAAACCCTACTTACGTCCTCTCGCCGGGTGAAATGATGTCTTACACAAATCGTGTCGTTTTCGATGCTGCTACGACGAAAATCATGATGACTTTCTTTATCGGAGTACTGGATTTAGAAACGAACGTCATCACGTACGCAAATGCGGGGCACAACCCACCCTGGCTCTTTCGAAAGTCGGGCGATAAGTTCCAGTTGAAGTCCCTGATGCCGAAAGGCAACCGAGTCGGAGAAGTGGAAGAATCTGGAGTCTATCCGGAAATGAATGCGCCAATGGATGTGGGAGATATTCTTCTTCTCTACACCGATGGGTTGATGGAAAATAAAAATCTAGGCGGCGAGCAATACGGCAAGAAGCGAGTGAAAGAAGTCGTTGAGTCAAGCCTAGCGGGTGGCCCACGCGCGGTCATCGATGCATTGAAAATCGCTTACATGAATTATAACGGCACTGAAAAAACCCTTGACGATGACGTCACCCTCGCATCGATTCGGATTCTGGAGAAAAAATGACTGAAGAAAATTCCATACCACCGAGCGACGGTTCTCATCGCGGCCGAACGGCCTTAGTCGTTCTACTCGTGATCCTCTTGCTTGGTTCGGTAGGTCTTTATTTTTCCGGAATTTCGCTGAAATCCCTTATTTTTAAATTCGGAACCCAAACGGGGGAAAAGGTCGGAGTTACGAAGTCCGTTACGGGGCAATTAAAACGCCAGCCGAAAGATTCTCTCGAATTCTTAGACGCAAAACAAAGTTCCGATCTGTTCAACGAAGACACGGTTATGACGGGCCCGAGTGACCACGCGACGATTGAATTTTTAGACGGAAGTTTGCTTGAGATGGATCCGGGCTCCCTCATTCGCCTTACTTTCGAAAATGTGAGCGGAGTGACGGGAATCCAGCGCCGAGTTTTGGTCGATATCGTGGCGGGGAATGTGAAGAGTGAGCAAACCAAACCTCAAATTGTCGTTCGAAGAGGCGGTCAACCCATCGCGCGGACAAATCCTCGTCCGGCGCCGGTGGAGTCACCGATAGCGGCACCTCCGTCGCCCGCTCCAATTGCCGAACCTTCGCCGGTTCCGACCCCAGAACCCAGTCCAGAGCCTTCTCCAGAGCCAAGCCCTGAGCCCGCTCCTAGCCCCACCCCGGAAAGTATGAAAGCAGGGTCGGTCCGAATCACCCAACCGAAAGCCGGCGAAGTCTTCGCGCTTCCTGAGGGAAATCTTCCTCCCGTAAAGCAGGCGATCATCTTCGAATCTACCGAAAATCCGACGACGGCTGCGATTGTGGTTCTGACGAACGGAGAAGGAAGAGAACTCCTCCGGAAAAAAGTGACGGCGAATAGGGGGCGCGGAGGTCTACTCGCGACGTTTGAAAAGCCGGGAAATTACCGCGTGGAAATTAAAAACCCTGATGACTCACCGATCGGTCGTGGATTACGGACGAACTTTTCTGTCCAAGGGGATTTTATCGGAATCGATGTCGACAAACCTCTCGTGGGTGGCGAGCCGATCGAATCGAATAAGTTCCAAGGAAAGCGCCTGAAAGATTTCGGTGTGAAGCTCCGTTGGAAACAACTTGAAGGGCGAGATACCTATCGGTTGGTCGTGAAAAACCCGGCCGGCTTAGCCATTATCGACGAAATGGTGAAGGGAGCGAGCTACGACGTTCCTAAGGGGAAAATTGATTCAGCGGCACTGACCTATCAAGTTCGCGCCGAATATCCTAACGGTTACAGCGCGGTATCGAAGAATCAGAATTTTCTCTTCGCCTTTAACTCTCCCGCCCAAACGATGCCGAAGAACGGAGAAAGCATTTCTCTCGCTGATCCTGAAGTCGTTCGGCAAAAGGGCGTTCTCTTTTCTTGGCAACGAACGACCTTCACGCAATCCTACGAATTCGAAATCGCGGGAGATGCGGACTTTCGCCAAATTTTAAGACGAGTGACCGTGCAGCGGGACGATAACTTCCTCCTCTTTAAAAATTTGAAACCGGCTGCTTACTATTGGCGCGTGCGTGCGATCGGCGGGGGCGGAAAAAGCCCAGCCGGTGCAGGATTTAAGATCACCGTGACTCCCTAGGGGAATTCCGTTAGGTTGACGGTGCTATGGCAGCCGTCACCCACTACCTTTGTACTGTTTTGTCGCATCGTTCGATCACCTCTACCGTCTTCGAACTTTCGTTCGATGCCGTGCCGATTCCCTCATTGGATCCGGCTAAACCTGCGCCGACAGAGCCTTTTTACTTTCAAGGCGGTCAGTACATTAGCATCGTCATTCCCGGCGCGGGTCCGAATGGGCGAGACCTTCGACGTGCCTATTCGATTGCATCAGCACCAGAAGTGCGGCCGGTGGAACTCTGCATCAAGGTTGTCGACGGCGGCCCCGGCTCGAATTATCTGAACAACCTTCGAAACGGAGACACCTTTAAGGGTTTCGCGCCTTACGGAGACTTCACGTATAAAACTTCTTCCGTGAAAAATGTCTGTTTCATCGCGACTGGCACCGGAATCGCGCCTTTTCGCTCGATGATGCTCTCAAAAGAATTCCACGACGTTCCGCCGAAAAGCATCCTCTGCTTGCTTGGAATACGAGATGAGGACGAGTTGCTTTACGAGCAAGAGCTCTCAAAAAAACTTTACTCTGGAGAGAGTGGAAACCGTTTTGAGGCGGAGTGGGTTGCTTGCGTTTCGCAGCCTAAGGGTGCTTGGCCGGGATTCAAAGGACGCGTGACCGACTACCTTCGCACATTGGATACGACTTATCCTTGGACGGACACCGAATTTTACATGTGTGGGGCCGGGCAGATGATCGATGAGGTTCGCGCATTCCTCACCGAAAAAGGCGTCGCGAAGGAAGCCATCCACCGAGAAATTTATTTCAAACAGCCGAAGCACTCGACCGTCGGAAACTAAAAAAGCCAAATCTTTCAACCACTTGTAAGAGCTTGAACGGCACCTGAAATTTGTCCGTATTTCTTGACTAAAATGATCCAGATCTGGTAAAAGGGTCTCCCCTGAGGAGGGTTCCCGGATGCTTCGCTCGATCATTTTCGTTGCCCTTTCGCTAGCCGCTACGACCTCCGTATTCGCTTCCATCCCGAAACCTATGGCGAGCAGATCCGCCTCTAAGTTGATCCCGGAACGTGGACACGAACTCGTCTTCACGGTGAATTATTCAACGAAGCAATTGAAGGATTTCCCCCTTCAGATGGTGACGAAAGCCAAACTCACGCTCGCAAAAAACACGAGCGGACTCCTCACCGCGAAGTGGAAGGCGACCATTCTTGATATTCGCGAAGAAAAAACCGTCGAGGCCGAGGCGTCCGCGATTTGCCGAGCTCCGAACCGAAAACGAATGGAATGTGTTTTTTCGTCCGACGAAGGAACGGCCATCCTCACTGCCAACTCAGATGGCGTGCTGATCACCATCCCTGTCGGCCAAGGCATCCGCTTTGATAAAAAGGGTGAAGAGGGCGAAGGAATGGTTTGGGCCGAGATGCTTCTCGGGACCGACATCGAAAACAATCATTTCCAGCTCGCAGCTAAAAAGAATCGCTAGTTCGCGAAATCCGCACCGACTAAAAAGAGCTGGAGTGAATAAAAAGTCCAAGCACCGAGTAGTATCGCGAGCAAGCCGACTAAGAGCCAGACACGAAATAGACTCTGATTCGAAGGCACTACGGAGTACCACGATTTGAAAATGTGTCTGCCGTTTCCGCCTTCGGTTGCCGCCTTAAACTTTACGCTGATCGTTCGCGCTTTTTCGAGAATGCGCGCATGTCCATCCGCAGCCGTACCGAGTTTCGGATTTCCCCAGTAGCCCCGCACTTCACCGCGCCGCCACTTTCTCCAGCGGGAAAAAAGTCCGCCTTCCGCTGCGACGGCCGGACAGGCTTCGATCAGCGCATGATCGAGAGCCTGATTTGCACCGCTCGCAAGGGCTAGGGCGATGCTCGCGTCGCGCGCGCCCCCGTGTTCTGGCGGGAGCATCGCGAAGGGGGACATCGATTTTTCTTCGCTATCAAACACCACCGATGATCCTGAAACCAGGAGCGGAGTATTCGATTTCGGAAAGATCCCAAAACGCAGATGGCGTTTCCGCAGAAATTTTCCCGCGTCTTCGATCGTCGTGAGCTGGCGGGGTCCTGCATTCCCAGATACCGCGATAAAATAGCGAAAACCTGAACGAAAAAGAGAGTCACAAAAGTCGACCAAGTAATCTCTTAAAACATGCGGCCGCACTCGAATGGCGATCTCCGAAGTGTCGGAGTCGACTCCGAGAGCTGCTCGGGGAGTAATCACCACGGTCCATCCATCGGCCGTGAGGATTTCTGCGCAAGCTTTGCAAATGGCTTCCGCCTCCTCTAAGTCGAGCGCGAGTGGCAGCGCTTCGCCATGATCCTCGATCGGACCGACGGGCAGCAGAAAAACGGTGCGGTCCGTAGGAAGCGCTCGCAACTCTGGAGCGCGGAGGGCGTCTAAGCGCACGGTGCGAGGGCCTTCGGTCATCTCGATTCCCCTACTTTGCGTAAGAGAGCCTCGGCGTTTAATCCGAGGATGCGCTCTGAATCCGATGAAGTGATGAGTTGGGATTCGGCAGCGTCTCGAATGCGCCGAATGCAGACTTTCTGATTATTGCCTAGAATCGGCCAGTCTGAACCAAAGAGAAGCCTTTCGGATCCCACGCGCCTAACCGCCTCGCCGATGGTTTCGGTCGGCTGCCAAGAGGTCTCCAGATAGAGATTCGGAAAGAGATCAGCAAAGTCGAGCGCCAGATCGGGTCGATCGAAATTCATGCGTGCGATGACAAACGGAGTGTTTGGGTGTTCTGAAAAAGTTTTTCTAAATCGCGTGATGTCTGCAAACCCCGGCCGGCGATAAACGATGTGGCTTTGGGGAGTGCCGGTCTGAAGGACGATGATCCATCCTCGCTCAGAAGCTGCGGATACTTGGGCTTGATACGCATTCGTGCTTGGGTCCAGTCCATCCGCAGCGGGATGGATTTGGAGGATTCGCGTTCCGGCTGCATGAGCCGCTTCAAATTTCGTCGCGAGATTTTTCTCTTCCGTCGCGGGAAGACGACCGATGCGCAGAGTGGAAATAAAGCGCGGGTCGTCTCCCGCAAACTCACCCATCACCACGGAGCGATCGATATGCGATTGTTCCATCGAATCGGTGAGGTCTTCGAGCGAAGACTCGAACAAAAGATGGGATAGCGGAGCCAGGGCGCCGATCTCCCCAACAATGCCTTTTCCGATGGGGTGAAGAAAACGAACGAATGGCTGAACTCGGTGGAGTGCGCGGGAAGCGGGTTTGGACCAAAACTTCCCCCACTTTCGCGCCACTGGCGGAAGGGCTTGCGCGAGGCGTTCAGAAAAGAGCTGGGTTTGGAAATCGATGATCGGCATCTTCTGAGAGTGAATGAAAACGCAGAAATTTTCGAGACTTCGTGCACTGCGCTAGAGAAAGAATTCGGAGAACGGGCAGACCTGAAGATCTCCTTTTTTCGTCCTTCTTTTTAGGCCAGCCCTCAAGTTATGATCGGGTTCTCTATGGCAAACACCTATCAGTCGAAAAAACAGGTCGTTCCTTCCACCGTTCCTCAAGAAGAAGGAGAAATGGACCTGATCGCAACTTGGCTGATCTTCGATCTTCCTCGCACGATCGCTGGAGCTATGGCGGGAATCACTGCCGGGCTGATTGCTTGGGTTTTCGCGGGCATTCTTGCCGTACTCAGCGGAACTGAGTTCTGGTATCCGTTTAAAATTCCGGCCGCACCGATCCTTGGAAACGACGCCATGACCTTTGGAATCACGCCTGCGATTTTAATCGGAACAGTTTTGATGCTCGCGATCTCTGGCGTTTTGGGAATGGTTTATTCCCACTTTGTGAAGTCGAACCGCATGGACGCTTTGCTCGGCGCGGGATTCATGTGGGGAACCTTTAGCTGGATCTTCATCAATAATTTGTTCGTGAATTCCTTCCAGAACATCCGAGAACTCGATCTTCCAAAAGGCGCAGCATTTTTTGTACTGCTGCTGTTTGGTTTTTCGCTTTCGTCTCTGAAAATTTATGACCGCATCATCTGCGGTCGTCACCGCGCTTAAGCCGCGGTTATTTCGACTCACCCTCGTGGGTTCAAGCTTCGCCGTTTTGCTTTCTCATCTCTTCCTGAGCCGACTGGTACCGGGCGTGGAGTTTGCCTAGGTTCTCTTCCTGTTTTTTCGAATACGTTTCGACTCGAGTGCGTTCACGGGTGGAGAGGTTCTCGAACTCGTGATCAAGTTTCTGCTTTTCAGCGGAGTAGGCCTCGTTATGGCTTTTTCTCAGCCCGTCGAGTTGTTCGGCCTGCCGCTTACTCTCTTCAGAGATGGAAACGTTAAAAGACTTCTCGATTTCCGCTTTCTCTCGCTTGTAGCGGTCGGCAGTTTTGGTGATCTGTTCTTGGTGCTCGTCTTCGAGCGCGCGCAGTTTTTTATCCTGCTCGTTCTTCTTGGTCTCGATGATCTGGGAATTGCGCTGCTCGTCGCTGACTCTCGGCATCCCTCTATTTTGTGCGAAGAAAGCCCGAGGTAAAAGGGGCAGGAAATTCCGAGCGTCAAACGAATGACCTACTTCGCGCGAGCGAGTGTTTTCGTCGTCGAATACCCGTCTACGAACGGAAGCGATTTTACTTTTCCACCGCGCTCTAAAACGTCATCTGCTCCGACGATTTGGTCGATGCGGTAATCTCCGCCTTTCACGAGTACGTCGGGTTTCAGGAGTCGAATGATTTCAAGTGGAGTATCTTCGCTGAAAGACGTGACGTAGTCGACCGATTCCAAACCGGCCAAGGTGAGCATTCGGTCAGCAACGAGGTTCAAAGGCCGCGTAGGACCTTTTAATCGCCGAACACTGTCGTCCTCATTCAAGGCGACGACGAGGATCGCACCGAGCTTGCGGGCTTGGTGGAGATAAGTGATGTGACCCTTATGGAGCAGATCGAAAACACCGTTGGTGAAAACGATTTTTCGCTTCGAAGTCTTTGATTTTGCGAGAATCCGCTTCAAAGCCGAGACGCTTTTCACCTTGGTGCGTGGATCACGGGAAGTCATGTGGGCTGGAGTTTCGTCATCCGGTCATGCCAGCATCGTTTTTTAGAATCGAAAACCGCCATGAAAATTCCGAGCCCTCCAAACGCCAGGGATGGAATGAAAAGAAGTGCTCGTTTGAAGCAATCGACCCCCGTTCCTTCTAGCTTCAATCCGAAGATGCGCTTTCCAATCGTAGTCCCGAAAGCGACTTCTTGGGCAGCTAAGAGCGCCCAGTTGCAAACGAAGAGAAAAATCGCGACCGAGATCGAAGCCGCGGAAGAAAGGGTGCGCAGATTTTCAACGTCAGTCGATAAGAGGGCAGTCGATAGGATCGATCCACAGAGGCTCAAATTAAACGCGGAATCGAGAAGGTAAGCGAACGCCCGTTCGAATGAATAGCCGATGCCGTAGTGAATTTCGAGTGGGGTCGGAGTTCTGGCTGGTGCTGCGCGGGACGAAGCCAGGCGCTCGTTTTGAATGGCCTCGAGTTCCCGCTTAATTTTTTCTGCTGTCGAGTCGACGGAAGTCGTCGGAGGAAATGCGAACTGAGCCCGCCCGGCGCTCACAGCCCCGGATCCATAGTTCGGCAGGGAAAGAGACTGAGGAGACGGCGCGGGGAGGGTGCCGGGAGCGCTTTGGTTTTGCTTTTTAGATGCCGGGGCGTAAGGAAGCCCATCCTCGAAGGGATGAAAACCAAGTCCGTCAGTGAGAGGTTGGAAGCGTATTTCCCGGTCCATTAGCCCTATTTATCGCATAGAGGCTGCGACTAGACTAGTAGCAAAAAGCGCGGCCGTCTCCGCGCGGTAAACCCAAGGACCGAGGCTCGTCGATAAGCAGGCGCTTCTCAAGAGCAACGCGCGTTCACTTTCGCTCCATCCGCCTTCTGGTCCGATCAAGATGGCGACACCTTGGGTGATTCGTTCCTTCGATTCGACTCTGCTGAGGGCTTCGAATACATGAGGCGCTTCCGCTCGTGACGCCTCGTCTGCCCAAAGGCGCAAGCCGCGCTTTTCAGTCATCAGTGTTTCAAGCGGAGTGGGAACTTTCACATCCATACGCTCGAGCCTGCCGCATTGCTTGAGTGCTTGGTCTGCGATCTTCTGCCAACGTTCTCGGTAATAGTCGGGTCCTTTTCGATCGACTTGGACGACCGCATGAGCGGAAAGGACGGGAATGAAAGTGCGAACCCCGAGTTCGACGGCCTTCTCGACAGACCACTCCATCGCGTCGCCCTTCAGTACGGCCATTTCCAGAGTGATCGGAAGGGCCATCAGCGAAGGGTCTCGGACTGGCTCACTTCGCGCGTGAATCACTGCTTTCCCTTTGCCGGTGAGCTCGACTTCGACGAGCATTTTCGCGCCCCGGCCGTCCAGCGCCTCGATTTTTTCACCGTTGCGAATGCGGAGAACCTGCACGAGGTGATGAGCTTCTTCGTCCGGGAGGGAGAGGGCAGAGTCAGGAGACGGCAGCGAAGGAACGAGCACTCGTTTCATGCTCCCACCCTACCTCAAATCTGCGAAAGGAATGTAACTCCCGCTCAGAGAAAGTGATTCGGATGGGGGAAGCACAAGGTCTTTCCGGACGAGTAGTGCATTTGTCCAGTGCCAGAGCGGGAAATAGGGCATCTCTTCAAACACCTTCGTTTGGATTGAGAGCAAAATTTTCCGGCGCTTCAGCAGATTGTTCTCGCGAAGAGAGGATGCGGTCCAAGCATCCACATCTGGGTTGCGGTAACCGACACGATTATCTTTTTCACCCGAATGCAGGGTTCGGTAGAAGAGAGATCCATCCGACGCGCCTACCCAGCGCGACATATAAATTTGGAAATTTCCCTTCCGGATAGAAGCGAAAAATACGGCTGGCTCCACGGGTTCTAAATCGAGGGAGATACCGACCGCTTTGAGATTCTCTCGAAAAATTTGCGCAAGCTCTAAGCCCTCTTTCACCGTCGTGGTTTTATAGCGGAGGTGAAACCGGACGCCATCGGACTGGCGCGGGTAACCGGCCTGGTCTAAAAGTCGTTCGCTCTCGGCTGGGTCGAAATTGAAAGGCGTGAAGGGCGCTCCCTCGGGAAGGGACGAAATGAGAAAGCTCGAAGCGAGCGTCGCCTCACCGTTGAGTTTGTAGCGGACGATTTGCGTTCGGTCGATGGCGTGAGCGATGGCGAGGCGGACCGGAAGTTTCGCGAGCCTAGGGTCTCGAAGATTAAAAGCGAGGTAACTCGTGTTCGCTCCATTCCGCTGAACCATCTGGAAACCTTGGCGGGTCAGCCAGGCGGTTTTAATGGGTGAGAAAGAGTTCTGCACAAAATCAATCTCGCCATTCATCATTTTCAATAGGCGCGAGGTTTCGTCCCGGATGAGCTGGAAACTCAATCGGGGCGCGCTTTGTTTTCTAGGACTCAGGATGAGTTCCTTTTCGAAACGTTCCGGATAAGGCGACACGGAGTAGAGTCCGTTTGTGATCAGGTGCTCGTCAGGGCCCGGATCTCGGCAAGGATCTTCGGCGTTCAGGTCGGAAGCGAAGTAGCGCACGGCGGAAAGATTTTTAACTAGGTAAGGGTCAGGAGCCGAGAGGTGAAAAATCACTTCGTTTTCGATCTGGGTGACTGAAGTGAGGGTCGAGAAAGCCGCTTTGAGCGGTGAGGGAGACGCTTTGAAAAAATAATTCTGAAAACAACGCTGGATCAGTCGAGCGTCGATCGATCGGCCCGCATGATCCCGAATGTCCTTAGGGATGGTAAACCGAACGGTTTTCCCACCGGATTCTAAGCGCCATTTTTCAGACAGGTCTGCTTGCGGGTTCAGTTCGGAATCGAGGGTGGTCAGACCACGAAAGACGAGCATTTCTAATCGTTGGCCAACAGCATCGAGTGAAAGGCGCGGATTTAAGGTCGATGGAGCAGAATCGATCATCGTGTGAAGGATCGAGGGGTCGTGACGGGCAGGCCCTCGGCAACCGGACGCATTCCCGAGGCATCCGAAAAGAAGAAGGAGAAAAATTACCGAATTTCGGCGGATCTCGCTAAAATCAAGACTGCACGGAAGGCGCTGTATGGAAATTTTAGGTTGTTTGCGAAAATTCATCTCTCGACCCGCATTTCATCTGAGCATTCTCATGCTCTCTCTTCCGATGGTCGCCCGGTCGGCTCCCCGAGACCTTCGTCCTGAGTTTAGGGTTCCGGGAGGCGGAGTGCTACGGGAAAGCGTCGATTTTTGGATTCGAATCTACGGAAAACTCAGCTCGCACGAAGGACTTATCCACGATGCGAAGGTCCCGACGCTCGTCTACGGCGAATATGACTTCAGCAAATTTAAAGAACCGCGGATGAGAGTGGTGAAGCGCGAGAAGGACCGAATAAAAAAAATTCTCCTAAAACTCCACGCAGCCGGCGTCGGCATGGATTCTTCGAAGATCGCGGGTATCCATGATCCGGAGGAAAAAAGAATCGCGGAGCTTTTCCGAAAAATCGACGATCCCAGTAAGTTTCTCGATGCGAGTCATTATAAGCGAGTTCGTTTTCAGCTTGGGCAGAAGGAACACTTTTTAGAGGGAATGAAATTATCGGGAGAATACCTGCCGTATATGGAGGAGATCTTTATTCGGAAGGGTTTGCCATTTGAGCTGACTCGCCTTCCCTTTGTTGAGTCGAGCTTTAACACGCGTGCCAGATCAAAAGTGGGAGCAAGCGGTATTTGGCAGTTCATGAAAACCACTGGGGGGGATTTTCTCATGATCAACGACGCCGTCGATGAGCGAAACGATCCCCTTCGCGCCACGGAAGCCGCGACCCAGCTTTTAAAGGTAAATTACGATACTCTAGGAAACTGGCCGCTTGCGGTGACCGCCTATAACCACGGTCGCTCGAGTCTGCTGCGTGCGACGAATCGACTGGGCACGCATGATTTGGAAGAAGTGATCCTCCGCAACCACATTCGCGGGTTCGGTTTTGCGAGCGCGAATTTTTTCGCGTGTTTGGTCGCCGCATTGGAAGTCGAACGAAACCCGGGGAAGTACTTCGGAGTCGTTGACCGGTTTCGGCCGCACCGGTTTTTCGAAGTTGAATTGCCGAGCGCTATTTATTTGAAAGATTTAGTGACGTTCATGCATTTTCCACGGAAGCCGCTTCTGGAATTAAACCCCGGTTTGACAGACGCAGCTTTGAAGTCTGCTCTGAAAATGACCCAAGGGTATCTTCTCCGAGTTCCCAATCCCGATGGAATCGGTACCCAAGAGGAAACCGATGCGAAACGGCGAGTTTTTCTGGCGGGCTTTTTTAAAATTCCGTCGGCTTTCAAGCGGAGTACCGCTTCAGAGAATGCCTATCACCGGTAACCCTCTAAGAATTAAGGGAATTAATTCGTCTAGGAAGTCCCTTGTACGCGCCGTGCCACGCTGTTAGTTCTTCATTCCATGTATTTGATTGGGATTGCAGGCGGATCAGGCTCGGGTAAGACGACATTTTCTCGTAAAATCATTCAAAGGGTTAAAGATCCCGGGGTCGTGCTCCTCTCACAGGATTCTTACTACCTCTCGTCAGCGGCTGCGCACCTGAAGGGCGCACACGGCGAGGCGAATTTCGATCATCCAGAGGCCTTTGATTGGCCGCTGCTTCGAGACCAATTGGCAAGATTAAAGGACGGCTACGAAGTTTCGGTACCCGTCTACGATTACAAAACCAGTCGTCGAACGTCAGAAACCCATGTGGTGGGTCCCGCGAAAGTGGTGATTCTCGAGGGAATCTTCACCCTTTGGGACCAAGCGCTTCGCGATCTCTTCGATGCGAAAATTTACTTGCACGTCGAGGCTGACATTCGTTTCATTCGGCGCCTTCACCGAGACGTCCGTGACCGGGGTCGGACCCATGATGACGTCATCCGGCGCTACTACGACACCGTTCGGCCCATGCACCAACTCTTCTTGGAACCCACGCGTAAGTATGCTGACATTATCGTCGGCGAGGAAAGCGACGTCGCCGCTGATTTTCTCGCTGCACGTGTAATGGAGCTCTTGAACGCATGATCGACTCGACCTTAGCCTCCCTGCCCATCGAAAAAGGTTCTCTCCGCGTCCTTCCTCTTGGCGGTCTCGGCGAGATCGGGATGAACTGCCTCCTGATCGAGTCTGTCGACGAAATCATCGTCATCGATTGTGGAGTGATGTTCAGCGAGCTCGAGCATTTCGGGGTTGAATTCATAATCCCTGACTTCAGCTACTTGAAGTCTCGCGCTGAAAAAGTGAAAGCCATTATCTTAACCCACGGTCATGAAGACCATATCGGTGCGGTACCTTACCTTCTAAAACAGGGAATTCGCGCTCCTCTTTACGCTTCTCCCTTCACCTCGCTCATGCTTCGGGAGAAGTTAACCGAATTCGGCCTCCTCCAGGCGACGGAAATTCGCACTTTCAAGATGGGCGAAACGTTTCGCACGAAAGATTTTTCGATTCTTACGACTTCAGTGAATCATTCCATCGTCGACGCTGCAGCTCTCATCATCGACACTCCGATCGGAAAGATCGTTCATACGGGTGACTTTAAAATCGATGCATCGCCGTTTTTCGGTCAGCGCATGGACGAAGGAGTATTTAAAAAAGCGGGCGAAGACGGTGTGATTCTTCTTCTTTCGGACTCGACTAACGTCGACCGCCACTCGCATTCCCAGAGCGAATGCACCATCTATGAGTCGTTCGATAAACTATTCGCGGCGGCCGAAGGCTTGACTCTCGTTGCGATGTTTTCTTCTAATGTCGCGCGGATGGCGCAAGTTTTCGACTTGGCGAAGAAAACCGAAAAAAGAGTCGCGCTCTGTGGTCGAAGCATGGAGAAAAATTTTCAACTCGCCCAAGAGTCGGGCCACATTCGCGATGCCGCTGGGCAGCTGATTTCTTTAGCCCAGGTCGATGAGTATGACCGTAAAGACGTGATTATTCTTACGACAGGAACTCAGGGCGAGTACCGATCTGCCCTCTTTCGACTCTCACAGGGCGAGCATTCTCTCATCGATTTGCGAGAAGGTGACCGCGTGCTCATGAGTTCGCGGTTTATTCCGGGAAATGAAAAAGATGTGGGTCGAATGATCAACAGTCTCTTTCGCCAGGGTGCGGATGTTCTTTACGAAGCCACCCATGCGATTCACGTCTCGGGTCATGCGACTCGTCCAGAATTAAAAATGATGCTCGAGTGGACGAAGCCGAAATTTTTTCTTCCGATCCATGGAGAGTACCGGCATCTGGTGCACCATGCCCGAGTGGCGGTGGAAACCGGAATGAAAGACGAACAAATCATCGTTGCATCAAACGGGGATGTGCTCTCGATTGGAAAAGCGCATTTCGAAATTGCGCATCAGATGGCAGTCGAGCCGCGCACTCAGATCGACGGTCGAAACATGAACGAGATTACGAAGGAGATCTTAAAGGACCGTCGAAAGCTCGGAGAAGCGGGCGCGATTTTCGTTTTGATGACCCGCGAGCCAGATACCGGAAACATCATCGCAGGGCCCGAGATTGTTTGCCGAGGGATTGCGACCACCGAGATGGAAAACCTCATCATCGAGAAAACGCGCACCGTGGTTTTACGGTTGGTTCGTGAAGCGAAACGTTCTATCGACCAAGGAACGCGGTCTGGAGACCTTGCGGAAACGATTCGAGTAGAAGTTCGGCGGATCGCAAATTCGGTGCTGGGTAAAAAGCCGGTCGTCATTCCGTTTATCCTCGATTTGTAAGCGTTCTCCAGTCATTCGGAGTATTTTCAGCTTTAGAAATGCGTCATTTCTCCGATCCTTAAAGGTGGGATATCGGTTCGTCACTTACCTTTTGCTTTCAACGCAGATCGCGTCGGGCATGGCCGTGGCTGCGCCACCTTGCCCGACGCTCATCCTGCCGGCGGATGAAGTTGCTCGACGTTACGTGCCCTTGGTCGAGTGGGGCGAGTTCTCTGTCAGAAAAGTGGCAGAGGGTTCCATCGGAATTCCTTATCCCACCTTGAATCTCACCATTTCTTCTTTCCTCTATTCCGTGACGATTTCGCCTTCCGAATACAATGAGGCTCACCAAATCGTTTTAGTCATTCCGGCTTGGAGCGATTCCGAGTTGGTGGACCGAATGAAGAAAATGGCGGTTGATTGCATCAAGCAGCTTCCACTGAAAAACATCGATTCGGTAAAAATGATTCGAGTAAACGATCGAGACAGCGCCGAAACCAACGCGTACTGGAAATCGGTTTACAAAAATTTCACGATGATTGCAGCCCTTGGAGGCTCGGGAGCAATCGATATTTTCCCTGCCGGTTATGATTCTTTCATGCACGAGTTTTCTCGGAAGGGACTTATTCGGCACGAATACGCCCATAACGTCGCAACGAAATTTTTCGGGGGCACGATGCCGCCCCAAGATTACATCGATGCCGCGCTACTCGACGCAGTCCCCGTCTCCGATTACGGAACAAATAGTTTCGCTGAAGACTTCGCTGAAGCCCACCGAATTTACATCAGCAGTGATGGAGGTGCCATGAATGCACCTCAGCGGAAAAAATTTAAGAACCGATTCGAATACTTGGACCGCTATTATTTGTCGCATCCTGAAGGATTAGAGGCAGCAAGAGTGGAGTTGATCGAAAGCATGGAGATTTTCCAGCAGGGATTGGACGTGGCTGAGCGCCAATTGGTAGTGAAAAAGGTGCTGAAGACCCGTGAAAAACGAGGGGCCTTTGCAATCGTTACCATCGCCGGGGCCGTCATTCTTTATATTGCAGTGGATGCTAAATCACACAAAAGATAGTGTTATCATAGACTTATCGAACCAATTAATATTAAATTAAAACACTCAAGTATTCTGACCTCCCTCCCGAAACGTTTCATTGAAAGAGGTACGTATGGGAACGAAAAAAGGTGAGGCAGTAGTCAGTACGGGAAAAAGTTTTTGCGGAGCAGAAGGGTGCAAAGCGAGCGACCATCGTTTTGGATTTT
>JACMQW010000038.1 GCA_014376785.1 Oligoflexia bacterium | reverse complement strand
TTTTCATCGCAACGGTAACGCACCCATGCGTCCGCTTTCGTCCGGAAAATGAGCCGGTACTTCACTTCCTTCACGGGGTAGTTTGCACCGGATTGGAGTTTGTCAGCGAGGAGATCCGCTTCTATCGCATTTGCCTCGGTTGGCTTTACGTCAGCCGGAACGGAGGAAGCGGAACTGACCGGACTCGGTGTGGGAAGGCGAGACGGGATCGGGGTCGCTTCGGGGGCCGGCGTTTTACTTGGCTTCACATCTTCAGGTGGAGCAATTACCAACGGTACCTTAGGGGGAACAAATACGGGAGTGTGCGAAGGCGAGACTTCGGGGGTCGCGGTAGCATGAACTACTGCGCTGACGGTCGCACCCACAGTAGGACTCACAGAAGGAGTAGCACTCACAATCGGCAAAGGTGAAACCAGCGGACTGGGTGCACCAGACGGGGTTCCCGATGGAATCCCAGAGGGAGAAGGAATCACGACTCCCTCCATTGATTCGTCCCCTTGGCCCGAGCCTGCTTTTAACTTATCCACATGGCCGTGGTGCTTATGCTTCAGAGACGGCTTGAAAACAAAAACGACCACTCCGCCAAAAAAAAGCATCCCCGCCATCACGCCCCAGAGAATCTTACGACTCTGCTCTCCTTCGGGACGTTCAAATGCATAGCCGCTGTGTCCGGCATCTCGCTTTGGACGTTCACGCGAGTGCTCCTCCAAAAAGCTTGCGTACTCAGTGAGAAGCTTGTCGCCGTCTAGGCTTAAAAATTTTCCATAGTTGCGAACGAACCCGCGAACAAACGGGAGGGCGGGTAGATCCGCATACTGGTCCGCTTCCAACTGCCGAAGCACTTTCAATCCGATTTTCGTGGCCGAAGCAGTTTGCTCGATCGTGAGCCCCCGTTTTTCACGTTCGGACTTAAGAAACTCGCCTAGACTACTTTTGCGTTCGTCACTCATGGAATTCCTAAGGAAGGTGCTTCAGTCGTTCCATAGCGGATTCGCTGGCCTTCGAGTCGGGGAAGTTCTGTTTCAATTCGAGGTATTTCTTACGAGCTTCTTCCGTTTTTTTACGTCGCTCATACATCATCCCCAGCGCCAAATGCGCATCGGCGAAGGCCGCGCATTGTTTTTGGGTTGCACGCTCGTAAAATTTTTCAGCGTCCGGCAATTGGTTGCGCCGAACCGCGATGTGCCCGAGGTAGTAGTATGCAATGCATGAATTCGCGGCATCGTCGTTAATCGCTTTTTGAAAAGACTTTTCCGACCGGTCAAAATCACTCTTCCGGTAATAAAGAATACCGAGATTCGAGTTCGCCTTATAGGCTTCACGAAAAACCGGGTTCGCACCCGCCTTCGAAAGTGGAGCCTCCGCTTCATCCAATCGACCTGCATCGAGCAAGAACTTCCCGTAAGTGTTCAACGCGAAAGGATTCTCAGGATCGAGATCGACCGCCTTCTTCATCTCCGTAAGGGCAGCGGGAAAATCCTTCCGGACCGAAAATGCGAGGGCCTTGGCGTGGTAGATCGGAGCGTATTTCGGATCGAGTTTTTCCGCTCGCTCCAGAAACTGAAGAGAGCCGATCGGATCATTCTCGAGCAAAGATCCATTTGCAGCTTCGATCAGGAGCTGGGCTCGCTCGCGTGGTGATTTCGGTTCCACCACTTCGGTCCCATCCGCAGACCGGCTCGGCGAACTCGAGCAACCAGAAAGAGATATCCCCAACATTGAGGTGACGACGAAGAGAGACAGTGGAAGGGAACTGCGAATCAAGCTTGCCAATCGAGTAAGAAACATTTCTCCTGAGAGTAATTCGTTATCGCTCAGAGTGTCAAACCTTAGAAACAAAAAGGAAAAATCATGTCACGTCAAAATTCTCGCGCTTTCCGAAACCCTCTCCTTTTTCTGACCCTCTCAGGCGTGGCGCTCTCATTATTTTCTTCACCCGTGAATGCGAAAATTCTGGAGCAAGTCACAGGTACAAAAGAAATCCACGACGTGAAACTTGCGAAAGAAGTCACGCTGGATGTCGCGGGTAAAAAAGTTGTGTTGAAACCCTATGTCCAAGGTCTTCGAAAAAAGAAGGTCGCCTTGTTTTGGGCAAAAGTTTACGTCGGCCAGTTCTTCACAACTCCCGGTCTGTCCACTCCACCGGCCAGTGTCGCAAATGCCCTCACCACCCTATCGGTGCAGCCAGTCGTGGCGATCACGATGACTTTTCTCCGGGATGTGAACGCGAAGCGGATGCATGACGCTTTCGTCGAAGCCTTGGAAGCCAATGAAGTCGATGTGAAAGCAGAAGCGATGAAACCTCTCTTCACGGCGATTGAGAAATCCGGCGGGATGAAGGACGGAGAAACGACGACGATCGTTCTCGAAAAAACTACAGGTGGTGACGAGATGTTCCGCTTCGAGAACGGCAAAGGCGAACTCCAGACCTCCGCCATGGAACCGGGCACCTTCCACAAAATTCTTCTTCTTTGGTTCGGTAAACCTGCGGACTCCGGCTCTGAGCGCATTCAGAAACAGTTTATTGGCAAAGACGACTAAGAACCGCAGCCAATCGCAACCGGCGGTTAGTCCGCCCGCTCTAAAACTGCGACCGCTTCCACATGCGGCGTCTGCGGAAAAAGATCGAATGCCGCGAGTTGCGTGATTTTCCACCCGGCCTGCACCAGCTTTGCGACGTCTTTCGCCCATGAATCGGCGTCGCACCCGATCGCGATGATTCGACCGACTCCGAGTGCATCGAGCGAAGTTACGATTCGCGCAGCAGCGTCGCCAAAACCTTCTCTCGGTGGATCGAGAATCGCTTCGAGCGGAGCGCGAGGGCGAAAGGAGCCGCTCATTTTTTCACTCTGACGTCGACCAAGCCACTTCGCCACATCCGCTGGGTAAAATTTATAATTCGACGGTTGGTCTGGAGATCCGCCTTCCGGAGAACCGACATCGACGCAATCCACTTGCACGTATCGGTCGGCATCTCCGAGCGAAAAATTTCCGGCTCCCCCGAAGAGGTCGAGGAGGTGTGCGCCCTTGCTCAAATTTTCGCGCACAAACGCAAGCAGATTTTCGTTCTGATCGTCGTTCACTTGACGGAAACCGAGGACACCTGTGCGCGCGTTCCAAGACTTTCGCGTCGTTCCATCCGGCATCACTTCGAGTTCGATTTTCAATTCCGGATCTTTTTCACCGACCGAATTTTTCTTTTTCAGTCGTTCCGTGGACTCTTTACGGATTTCAGGAAGGAGTCCGTTCAATTCTTCTCGCGCAATTTCGCAGCGAGGCACGTCCACTAGGGTTTTCGACCCTCGAGCAAAGTAGCCCAGCGTCGCTTCCGAACCATCGGGAAGCATTCGGGCTCGCAGCTGAATACGATTTCGATAGCCATAGTGTTTCTCTGCTTGAAACTCTCGCATCGGCGGAGGATTTTCACCGCGAGGAATGACGCCGGTGCGAGACAGTGCTTGAATGATGCCGTCACGCTTCGTCTTCCACTGAAGGGCATAAGGAACGTGCTGCCAAGTACAACCCCCACAAACTCCAAAAACCGAGCACGGAGGAGAAAGTCTCCCCCCTGCAGGCGTTTCGATCTTCACGATTTCGGCCGTGGCGAATCGTTTTTCTTCCTTCACCACTCGGACCGAGACCACATCTCCCGGCATCGACAGGGGAATGAACACAACGCGCTGCGTAGGCGGCTCACCCCCCAAATCTTGTCGAGCAACTCCATTGCCCCCACGAGAAAGATCGAGCACTTGAAGTCCGTTTAAAATTTTTTGGGAATTTCCGGTAAGATCCATAAATGCACCAATCAGCGGTCCTTATGGAGAAGTGGAATGAAAAAGTCAACCAATGAATCCCCGGCAGAAACACCTGAAAAAAAGCCCTACAAAGTTCCATTGCTTTGGGAAATCGCCTCAGGCGAAGGCGGATTCTCGCTCGTGATCGTCTTCCCGCTCGTTGTTCTCTACATCTTAAAAATGGCTTATCGGTAGTGGGTTTGGTAACCGAGTAAAAGTCCAACCATGTCTAAAAATATCCGAAATTTTTGTATCATTGCCCACATCGATCACGGAAAGTCGACGTTAGCCGATCGGCTCCTCGAACGGACCGGGACCGTTACCGCCCGCCAAATGGAAGCCCAGTTGCTTGACAGTATGGACATCGAGCGAGAACGGGGCATCACGATCAAGGCCCAGTCCGCTCGCCTGAATTACAAGGCGAAAGATGGTCAGACCTACATCTTGAACTTGATCGATACTCCAGGCCACGTCGACTTCACTTACGAAGTCTCTCGCTCCCTCGCCGCCTGCGAAGGCGCCATTCTCGTCGTCGATGCCTCCCAAGGCGTTGAGGCCCAAACCCTGGCAAACGTCTTCATGGCTCTCGAGAACAACCTCGAAGTCTTCCCCGCGATTAATAAAATCGATTTACCTTCCGCCGACGTGGAGCGCGCTAAAGCTGAAATCGATGAAGTCATCGGGGTGGTGGATACCACGCGCTCTGTCCTCTGTTCCGCTAAAACCGGAATTGGAATCGACGACATTTTAGAAGCCGTCGTCAAATATTTCCCCGCACCGAAAGATGCGGACGACGAACCTCTCCGCGCACTGATCTTCGATAGTTGGTATGATTCGTACCAAGGCGTGATCGCACTCGCGCGCGTATTCGAAGGCAAAATTAAAAAAGGTTCGAAAATTTACTTAGCCCACGCGAAGAAAAATTTCGAAGTCCAACGGCTCGGTATCTTCACGCCTAAATTTAAAGACGTCACCGAAGTAAACTCCGGTGAGGTAGTGGCCATCGTTTGCGGAATTCGCGACGTACGCGACATGAAAGTCGGCGACACGATCATGGACGCAAACCACCCGGCGAAAGAAGCGCTCGGTGGATTTAAAGAAGCAAAGCCGATGGTGTTTTGTGGCGTCTATCCGATCGATGCGGACCAGTATATTGATCTGAAAGAATCGCTCGAAAAACTTCGTTTGAACGATTCCGCGATTACCTTCGAACCCGAAACTTCGACCGCACTCGGTTTCGGTTTCCGTTGCGGATTTCTCGGTCTCCTTCACATGGACGTGGTTCAGGAGCGGCTCGAACGCGAATACAACCTGAACTTAATCACCACCGCGCCATCCGTGATCTATAAAGTCACGAAGACCGACGGCGAAGTACTCATGGTAGATAATCCATCGAAGCTCCCAGATCACACGAAGATCGAACTCATCGAAGAACCCTTTATCAAAATCACCGTACACATGCCGGCAGACTACGTAGGCGCGGTCATGCAGATTTTGAACGATCGCCGCGGGCACCAGCAAAAAATGGACTACATCACGAAAGATCGCGTGACGCTCCTTTACGATCTGCCCTTGAATGAAATGGTTTTCGATTTCTTCGACAAACTCAAATCCGCGACGAAGGGTTACGCATCGATGGATTACGAGTTGTCCGAATACCGTGCGGCAGATCTGGTGAAACTGGATGTCTTGATTAACGGGGATAATGTCGATGCGCTCTCGCTGATCATTCACCGAGAAAAAGCGGCGAGCCGTGGACGTGACCTCGTTAAGAAAATGAAAGAGCTCATCGACCGCCAAATGTTTGATATCGCGATTCAGGCCGCAATCGGTGCAAAGGTCGTTGCACGCGAAAGCATCTCGGCCCTTCGTAAGAACGTGACCGCGAAATGTTACGGCGGAGATATTTCCCGCAAGCGCAAACTCCTCGAAAAGCAAAAAGAGGGTAAGAAACGAATGAAACAAATTGGATCGGTCGAAATTCCGCAGGAAGCTTTCCTCGCGGTTTTAAAAGTCGACTAAACGGGAGAGACGGAAAGGACATAAGGACGTTGACACGGAAAAGAGCTCAACGGGAAGCCCGGAAAATTTTTCGGGATTACAGCTTGGCGATTTGCGGCTCGGTACTGGTCGCGCTCTTCATCCGGTTTTTTCTTATCGAGGCCTACCGAATGCCTTCCCGGGCCATGCAACCCGCAGTCGAACCGGGCGACACTCTCTTTGTTTCAAAATTCGCCTATGGATTTCGGCTACCTTGGAACTCTAGCCGTCTAAAAGCGAAAAATCCGAATTACGGAGACGTGGTTGTCTTAGAGTTCCCAGAAGAACTCGGACGCGATTACATCAAGCGCGTGCTCGCTCTTCCCGGAGATACGGTCTCGATCGAAAAAGGCGCGCTCATTTTGAATGGCCGGAAACAAACCGATATTCGGAATTTGAACGATCTCTGCGCAACCGAAACTCTCCCCTCTCACACGTCTTACACCGTCTGCTTCGACCCCCCTATACTCACGACGGAAAAAACCATCACGGTACCAGCGAATCAGGTTTTCGTTGCGGGCGATTTAAGATCCATGCCGGCAGACGGCCGAAGACTCCGAGCCGCTGGCCTGGTTCCCTACTCATCGCTTCGGGGCCGAGCTGAATTTGTTTGGCTCTCCATCCAATCCCCTGGAAATCCCAATACCGGGGGAGACTGGTTTTCTCGCATTCGTTTCAATCGAATTTTTAAAAAGATCCAGTAAGAAGGAGCATTCCGGATGAAGCACTTATTAGCGGCCGCCGACTTAAGCCCTGAAGAAATACGCTTCCTCCTCAACGCTGCAAAAAAAATGGCACCGGCACTGAAGCGCGAGAAAGAAGCCGGACGTTCGGCTTCACTTCCCATCCTGACCGGAAAAACGATCGTGAATCTCTTTTTCGAAAACTCGACGCGCACTCGCATGAGCTTTGATGTCGCGATTCGACAGCTCGGAGCAGGCGCGATGAACTTCGCGGCATCCACTTCTTCGGTTACGAAGGGCGAGACGTTGATCGATACCGCAAAGAACATCGAAGCGATGGGCCCGCACGCCATTGTGGTGCGCCACTCTTCGGCGGGGTCTCCGCACTTTCTCTCGAAGAATGTTTCCGTACCCGTTATCAATGCGGGAGACGGATTTCATGAACACCCCACCCAAGGTCTGCTCGATCTTTACACCATGGAAGAAAAACTCGGCACGGTCGCCGGAAAACGCGTGGTCATCATGGGCGACATTGCTCATTCGCGGGTTGCCCGCTCAAATATTCATCTCCTGAGAAAAATGGGGGCCTCGGTTGCGGTTTGCGCTCCCCCGACCTTGCTTCCCCCTTCTCCTGAAACGCTGGGTGTCGATTATGCTTATCGACCAGAGGAATTACTCGGTGATGCGGATGTCGTGATGTGCCTGCGAATCCAACTCGAACGCCAGAACCGAATGCAGATCCCATCCCTCTCCGAATATTCGGCTTTCTGGGGACTCTCTCTGGAAAGGGCAGCTTTGCTAAAACCGGGTTGCATCATCCTTCATCCCGGGCCGGTGAACCGAGGTGTGGAACTCGATACGGAAGTCGCAGACGGTCCACGCTCCGTGATTCTCGACCAAGTTTTTAACGGAGTGCTCGTCCGAATGGCCGTTTTAGCTACGCTCGTCGACCGGCCAAAACTTGAAAAATGGCTCGCGACGAATGGAAACGGATAACCTCATGAAGAACGCTCAAATCAAATCTCCAGGTGGACTCTCTGAGAATTCCGGCAGCATCCTGATCCGCGGTGCTAGGATCGTCGATCCGGCAAATCGCTTAAATTTCGAAGGAGATCTCTGGGTCGATGATGGAAAGATCCGTGCGATCGAAAAGCCGGGGGCCATTCCGAAGCTCCCTGGGATGTGGGTGATCGAGGGAAAAGGTTTCATTGCGATGCCCGGCTTGATCGATCTTCACGTTCACCTTCGTGAGCCTGGACTCGAATACAAAGAATCCATCGAAACCGGAACTCGAGCTGCAGCCGCCGGGGGGTTTTCCTCGATTGCATGCATGGCGAATACGAACCCAGTCAACGACACCCCTTACGTCACGGCCTATATCCGTGAAAAAGCAAAAGCGGTTGCCGCATGCAAAGTTCACATCGTAGGGGCAGTCACGAAAGGTCTCAAAGGCGAAGAACTCGCCGAAATCGGTGGGATGGTTCGCGAAGGAGCCGTTGCGATTAGCGACGACGGCATGCCCGTGATGAACTCCTACCTCATGCGAAAAGCGATGGATTACGCGAAAGCTTTCGGCATTCCGGTCATCTCTCATGCGGAAGACGCAAACTTGGTTGGAAAAGGCGTGATGAACGAAAGCGCTCTTTCAAACGAACTTGGGCTGCGAGGAATTCCAGCTGCCGCCGAAGAAATCATGATCGCTCGCGAAGTGGCGCTCACGAGACTCACCCGCTGTCCTGTCCACATCCAGCATATTTCGACTGCAATTGGTCTCGAACACATCCGCCGCGCAAAACAAGACGGGCTGCCGATCACTGCCGAAGCGAGTCCTCACCACCTCACTCTCACGGAAGAATGCATGAGGGCGTACGATACGAGTTATAAAATGTCCCCCCCTCTCCGCACCGAGAAAGACGTCGAAGCGTTGATCGATGGTGTGAAAACGGGACTTATTGATGCGATCGCCACTGACCACGCCCCGCACAGTTTAATCGATAAAGCGGTGGAATTTTCTGAAGCCTCAAACGGCATCATCGGACTTCAGACGGCGGTTCCAGTGACGTTCGAGTTGGTAAATAAAGGAATCGTGTCGCTTGATCGGTGGGTCGAATCCTTCACGGTTGCACCCGCGAAACTTTTAAACCTCGCTTTGGGAACTCTTCGCATCGGTGCTCCGGCGGATCTCACGCTCTTAGATCCAAAACGAGAATGGAGTTTTACTCCTGAGATGAACCATTCGAAATCCGCGAACTCGCCTTTTTTTGGTGGGAAACTCCGTGGTAAAGTGCTTCTCACTCTAGTGAACGGTGTCGCGAAATTTTCGGAGGTCGAATAGAAATGAATTCATCCCATGAGGCTAATCTCCCCGGTGTCTTAGTCATCGAGGACCGGGAACATCCCGATGGCATCGCATTTACTGGAACGCTTTTCGGAGCAGCGGTGACCGGCGATTCGATTTTGGCCGCTCAGAAAACGACGGGTTTGGCGCGGGACCGGGGATATGGAGAGGTCGTTTTCAATACTTCTCTCACCGGTTACCAAGAAATTCTGACTGACCCTTCTTACTACGGACAGATCATCTGCATGACCGTTCCTCACATCGGAAATACCGGAGTGAACACGGACGACCCCGAAAGCGCCCATCCTTGGTGCGCGGGTTTTGTGGTTCATGAAATTTCGGAAACGGCTTCAAGCTGGAGGTCCCTCTCAGAACTGGATGCGTACTTAAAAGAAGCCGGAATACCGGGTTTGCATGGCATCGACACGCGAGCCCTCACACGGCATCTGCGTTCGAGCGGCGTGGTCCGTGGAGTGGTGCTGCCCGCAGCAGAGAGAAATCGTGCGAAAGAACTCCTCGCTGCTCTGCCCGCATTCGAAGGCCGAGACCTCATCGGCGAAGTCACCACGAAAGAAACCTACCTCTGGCCCCACCCGAAAGCGTCCCTGCAAAAATCGACGAAAATCGGGGAACGGGTCGTACCCACTTTTAATGGGGAAAGCGCCGCACCTAAAAAGCGCCACAAAGTCGTCGTTCTCGACTTCGGCACCAAATGGAATCTTCTCAGGTCACTTCATGCCCTCGGATGCGATCTGGAAGTCGTTCCGGCCACCACTTCTGCGAAAGAAATTTTAGCGCGGAAGCCGGACGGAGTCTTTCTCACGAATGGTCCGGGAGATCCGGCAGCTGCACCCTATGCCTCAGCGACCGTGCGAGAAATGGTCGGGAAAGTGCCATTGTTTGGGGTTTGTATGGGACATCAGATTCTCTCCCTCGCTCAAGGCGCAAAAACTTATAAAATGAAATTCGGCCATCGGGGAGGTAACCAGCCCGTGCTCGAAATCGCCAGTGGCCGAGTCGAGATCACTTCTCAGAATCACGGTTATGCGGTGGAGGAAAAAACGCTTCCGGCTGGGATGTCAGTAACCCACCGACATTTGAATGACCAAACGGTCGCGGGTGTCGATGTCACCGGAGCGCGCGCGTTTTCGGTGCAGTACCACCCAGAATCTTGTCCGGGACCTCATGACTCTCGCGTCCTTTTCGATCGCTTTATCGCTCTGATGGAAGGAATATAAACGTCCATGAGCGCATCCGCATCGAAACACCTTCCCTCGCAGATCCAACGTTACCTCGACCCCGTAGTCGAAGAATTCACGACGGGAGAGTATTACCGCGAAGTCTACGCAGCGAAGCAAGAGTTCTTCGAAAAGGCGGGAATCGTTTACGAAGATGACCCCGAGTATGACCAGCGCATGTCCATTTTTATGGACTGGTTCATTTTTGACCGCGACCTTCCCGGCGTGGACCTTTCACCGATCAAACTCTACTACCGGAAAAATAAAGAAAATTTCGGAACCGAAGAACTCACGATCTACCGAGATTTTTGCTCGACCGTGCACTCGATCTTTCGCATGCAACGAAGAGGATGGTTCAGTGGCGGCCTTCGGGTGGCCGATCTTTTTTCTAAAAAGTCCTACGTGGTCGTTGAAACCGACATCCATCAGGGTTTCGCGCATGGAGATCTCTTCGAGGCCCGGCTCGTTCCCTTCAAAGGAAAGTATGAATTCTCGAAGGGATTCTGCTTTCATCCGATCGAAATGGAATCGTTCATCCTCGGCGAAGTGAAAAAGGTCCGCTACCAGGATAAATCTCGCCAAACGAAGCTCATCCTTCAGCTTTCGGCCATGAAATTACGCCACCTACGCTTCCAGCACATTGATGTGAAACACATCTATTCGTTCGACTCGAAATTCGGCGATTGAATCCTCCCGAGGCCGTGAACGCTCGAAGTGGTTGATACCTCCCGCTTTTCTGGGAAATCGCAAAACCGCGCCCACTCCCTCGACTGTCGCAACTTGCATCAGTGTCAAATTAGATTGGTGCAAAAACCCACAACTCCATGAAATGATTGATTTTTATTGCCAGCGGCTAATGTGAGGCGTACTCTTATTTTAAGAGCCACAATGGCTTTTAAACTCTAAGGAGCTCACATGAAATCCGCACTTGTTGTTCTTGCATCCCTTGCTGCTATCTCTGCTTTCGCTGCAGAAAAAATGGAATCCACCACCACCCATACGACTGAAGCTCATGGCAAGCATGCTGTGAAAAAATCCAAAATGAAGTCCAAAGAAACCACTGAAGTGGCTCCAGCTGCTGACGCTACTGCTCCAGCTGCTCACGACGCAGCTCCAGTTGCTCCAGCTCACAACTAAGCCTTTTCCGTCTTTATGGCGGATTGTCTAGTTTAAGAAAACCCCTGATTCAGCGCGTATCGCGAAGGATCGGGGGTTTTTCTTTTCCGCCTCCCGTGCGAGAATCAAGACTCCAGATGTTCTCTCCTCGGAAGATTCTCGCCATTAAGCTTCGCGCTCTCGGTGACACGGTATTGATGACCGCGCCTCTTAGAGAGCTGCGAAAAGCCTATCCCGACGCTGAGATTCACGTCGTCGTGACCGAAGCCTGGGCCCCTCTGCTAGAAAAGCAACCGGCGGTCGATAAAGTGATCGGTTACGTTCGACATAGTGGCGCCGCCTCTCGAGCGAAAGCGATTGCTCGACTTGCGATCTCGCTCCGTAAAGAGCACTACGATACTGTTGTAAATTTTCACGCCTCACCTTCGAGTTCTGCACTCGCCTATGCAGTGGGTGCAAAAAATCGTTCGATTCACTTCCACGGCCATAAAGATAAAAACCGTTACTCGACGGTGGTGATCGAGGGAAAAGGTGTTTTAAAACCAATCATCGAGCGCGACATGGATACGGTGCGCGCTTTGGGAATCAGCATCCCTTCCGGTAGAATGCCTTCAGTCCACCTCGAAGAAGAAGAAATCGTCCGTGGGAAACATCGCATCGAACAAATGGGCCTCTATGGTCCAGTCCTCGCGTTAGGAATTGGCGCCAGCAGACCCACTAAAGGTTGGCCCATCGACCGTTTTGCGGGGCTCGCTATTCGGTGGTGCGATGAATTCCGAGGATCGGTCATTGTCTTCCACTCAAGAACCGAAATTGCGGTCGCGCGTGAATTTTTCGCAGCCGTGGATCGTAAATTAATCGAATGGTACGAAGACCCTGCAGCCAGAAAAGCAGTCCGAGCGCGGATTTTGGCGGAAGTTTCTCCTCCACTTCGCTTACTTGCTTCGCTCTTAAAATGCTCGCAACTCTTCGTCGGAAATGACTCCGGCCCGAAACACCTCGCAGTCGCAGTCGGGACTAAAACACTGACCCTTTTCGGCCCGGAAGATCCTTTCGAATGGCACCCCTATCCGCAGTTTAACCATGCCATTCATTACATCGAGGGGCTGCCCTGTAGAAATGATCAGGATCCTGGATTTCGGCCCTGGTGCGCCCTGAATGTCTGCGTGAAAGAAGAACACCGGTGCATGCGCGGGCTCGCCGAAGACGATGTTTTCCGCACGGTGGAGCGGATGGCGAGTGGAAACGGTCTGCACGTTGTATGACAAAGCAGCCCGCAAGAGAGCGTCGAAAAATATCGGCGGTCTTGATCACCCTCAACGAAGAAGCCTACATTTCACGCAGTCTCACTTCCCTCACCTGGTGCGATGAAATCGTCGTAGTGGATGGCCTGAGCGAAGACCGTACAAAACAAATTGCTCTTGATCCGACTGCTCCATGGAAAAATCAAATTCGCTGGTTTGAAAGGTCCTGGGACGGATTCAAAAACCAAAGAAACTTTGCGTTGGATCAGGCTACACACGACTGGGTACTTTGTGTCGATGCGGATGAAGAGTGTTCGGTTAGCTTGAAAGAAAAAATTCGGTCGATTCTCGCCGAAGAAAATCCACACCCTTATTGGAAAGTCCGACGTCAGGAATATTTTCTCGGCCGTCCGATTCACTACGGCGTTTGGAATCCCAGTTATCAAGACCGTTTTTTTAAAAAGTCTGGCATTCGCTTCATAAACGAAATTCATGAGTATCCGAAATATCCAACCGAACCACTGAGGATTCACGAACCCCTTTCCCACGCCCCCGACTTTCATCCCGATAAATTTCTGGCAAAAATGAATAAGTACACGACGATTGAAGCGGCGAATCGAATCGCCGCCGGTCAACGTACGAACGCTTTTCGCATGATTTTTACCGGCCCCGCGATGTTTTTAAAAAATTACTTCTATTATAAATCCTACCGCGACGGGATGCATGGACTGGTGATTTCGATTTTAGAAGGCGTCTCGAGAGCAGTTCGCCATTTAAAAATGTGGCAGATCCAAACAAAAGCTGAGCGCGAGGCTGAAACACGATGAATTCGCCATTCCCGAACTTCACGCGCGCCTGCCTCGCCCTCATTTTAGCGGGACTCAGCTGCTCGTCCATTCTGGGAGAAGCCAGTGACGCGAAGCTTTCGCTTTCGGCGAGAGTCGAACGAATGTCGCCCAGGCCTGCCGAGTTTTTTTTTCCGCCGAAGACTGAGCTCGAGCGTTCACTTCTGGATACCGGACTGACCCATTACTGGCAGCGTTATGGGAAAAAACCCACTCCCGACCGCGAAAATTACCACGGCTACATTCTATTCGCGGATCCCTACCACCGTGGATTAAAGCTCATCTCATTCCTGCTCGGATCCGACTGTTCAAATTTTGTTCATCGTTTCTACCAAATGCTGGGAGCGAATATACCCTTCCTAAAGACGAGGCATTGGATTCACCTCTCTCAAGCCGTGAAGTCTGGTGATCCGGAAGCTTATTTTCGCAAACAAAACGCATCCGATACGCCGATTGATTTGAAGTTTTGCGTCTGGAAATCTGCGATTAAGAGTTTTCGAAAGTTAGAAAATGAGCGCGATCTCGATTTGGGAGACATCGTTGTTTATCCCAGAAGTGAAGGTGTTCTCGGGAAAAAGGGACACATGGGAGTGGTGGTTGCCTTAAAACCGACTCCCCTCGTTCTCCAATCGAAATTTTCGGGCGGTATTTCTACAGCGCCCTTAGAAAGCGGCGAGCGTTCGTTTCTCCGGTTTACCGGGGACCTCAGTCCGAACTCTCCGGCTTCGGTCCCAGACGCGCTTCTCCTTTCTTATCCGGAATCCGTGAGCCCTCCCTCAGATTGCCACGGGCAGAAGGAGGAATCCGTTGAATAAAGTTTCGGGCTTCACGCTCGTTCGACACGGTTCGAAATTCGACTACCCCTACCTGGAATCTCTTCGATCGCTTTTACCCATAGTAGACGAACTCGTCATTAACGTCGGCATCGGCGAAGACGAAACCCTCGAACGAATAAAAAAATTCGCGGCAGACGAAGGAAACGGCAAAGTTGTTCTTTTCGAAAGTCATTGGCCGCTAGATGATCCCGAGAAACGCAAGGGCGGGCAAATTCTTTCTGAACAAACAAATCTCGCCCTTGAGCGGTGTTCAGGAGAATGGTGTGTTTACCTCCAGGCGGACGAAGTGATTCATGAATCAGACTACCCCCACATCCGCGAGGCCTTCCAGAGGTTTCAAGGAGACAACGCAGTCGATGGATTGCTTTTCGATTACATCCATTTTTACGGATCTTTTGATGTTTTTCGTCACTCTCGAAGTGCATACCGAAGAGAAGTTCGCGCGATAAAGCGATCTTCTGGCGCACGAAGCATCGGGGACGCCCAAAGCTTTCGACTCCCTTCGGGAGAAAAACCACGAGTCGCACATTCCGGAGCGAAGATTTATCATTACGGCTGGGTTCGTCCACCCGAAGTGATGAAGGAAAAAACTTTCTTCATGGACAGCCTCTATCACGGCGTCGCGAAGTCCGGCGCGAAAGAGCCTGCGACCGGAGACAACTACCGCTATAAAAAAATATGGGGTCTCTACCCGTTCAGAGGGTCTCATCCATCCGTGATGCTTGCGCGTATCCGGACGAAAGCTTGGAGCTGGAATTTAGCGGAATCTCGTTTGGAATGGGAATTTTCGGACGCAAAAAAAATCTTGCTCGATACGATCGAACGGTTCAGTGGTAAGAGATTTTTCGAATACCGAAGTTATCGGAGGGTCCGGTGAATCCACTGCCTCATGTAACGGTTCTTCTGGCCACGTATGAGATGCCAAAACACCTTGAAATGGTTCTGACGGCTTTGGATCGGCAAAGTTTTAAAAATTTTGAAATACTCCTCTGTGACGACGGGAGTGGAGAAGAAACCGCACGCGTTGTTCGAAACTTCGCTCCTCATTTCACACAGGATTTTGTTCACCTTTGGCAGGAAAACCAAGGTTTTAGAAAGTGTCGGCTGCTCAACGAGGGAATTCGCCGCTCTCGCGGGGAACTCATCGTTTTTCTTGATGCTGACTGTGTTCCACACCGAGATTTTATTTCCGATCACTGGGTGACCCGTCGAAATGGGACTTACGGCGCAGGCCGCAGGGTTGAGCTTTCTGAAGCCGTGAGCCACGGACTGACTTTGGCTGACGTTCGTTCCGGAATTTTCGATCGACCATCCCTTCGTATCCTCCGTGATCAAGTATTCGGAAAAACGACGAACTTTAATCGCACCCTGAGATGGGGAACGTTTAAGCCTCTCAGAAAAATTCTGAACCTCGAGCAAATTGACGATTTGAAGGGCTGTAATTTCTCCGCGTTCCGGGAAGACCTTTTTGCCATCAATGGATTCAATGAGGCTTATGAAGGCTACGGCCGTGAAGACACGGACGTCGAAATTAGAATGCGGAATCTGGGACTCAGCATTCGGTCCTTAAAAGGGCTAGCGCTTCAATTTCATGTCTGGCACGAGCGCCGCGGATTCACTCCCGCAAACGAAACCCTTCTCGAGGAAGCACGGCACACTAAACGCATTCGCGCAGACCGCGGAATCGAGGGTGGCGACCGATCAGGAATTTCCGTACGAAACTAAGTGACCGCGTGCTTGCCCCGACCGATCCCGAAATATTTGAATCCGAGTGCGGTGAGCTTATCGGGATCGAAAATGTTCCGGCCATCGAAGATGAGTGGATGCTTCATCGCCAAGTGAACCTGCTTCCAGTCAGGGTGCCTAAATTCATTCCATTCCGTCGCTAAAATCATGGCGTCAGCGTCCGCAACCGCGTCGTAAGATGAGGTTGAAAAATGGACCGAAGTGAGTCGGGACCCGAGTTTTTCCCGGAAATATTTCTTAGCATTCGGCATCGCAACCGGATCAAACACGCGAACCGAAGCTCCCGCCTCGATCAATGCGTTCACCATTTCAAGCGCCGGGGCTTCTCGGAGGTCATCGGTATTTGGTTTGAAAGCGAGACCCCACATTGCAAATGTCCTACCGGATAGGGCCCCCCCGTAGTAACGGGTCATCGCCTCGATCAACCGCAATTTTTGTTTGGTATTTGCAGCATCGACGGCCGCGACAATTTCAAGCGGAGTTTCGTAGCGATCCCCCGTCGAAATCAATGCTTTCACATCTTTCGGAAAACAAGAGCCGCCGTATCCGAGACCTGCGTATAAAAAATGTTTTCCAATGCGAATATCCGTTGCCATACCCTTTCGCACTTCTTCGATGTCTCCACCCGTCGCTTCGCAAAGCCGAGACAACTCATTCATGAAAGTAATTCGAGTCGCAAGAAATGCATTACAAGCGTACTTCGTAATTTCTGCAGAAACCGTGTCCATGTGGATAATCGGGTTGCCCTGGCGAACAAAGGGGGCGTAGAGATCGGCCATTTTCTTAAAGGCTTCGAGGTTTTCGGTCCCGATGACCACCCGGTCAGGCTTGAAAAAATCATCGACGGCCGATCCCTCTTTTAGGAATTCAGGATTACTCACCACTTCGAACGGACGAGAAGTTTCGGCGCTGATCCATTCAGCAACCACGCGGTGGGAACCGATCGGCACGGTCGATTTGTTCACGATAATTTTCGATTCGGAGGCCGGTGCCTTTTCCAAACTGCGTCCGATTTCCCGCGCCGCTGACTCTAGGTATTTCGTGTTGGGAGAGCCATCCGGTAACGGAGGCGTACCGACCGCAAGAAAGATAATCTCAGCCGACGGAACCGCTTCATCGAATGAAGTCGTGAACGAGAGGCGCCCCTCACGATTTCCCCGCTTCACCAGATCTTCGAGGCCAGGTTCGTAGATAGGGATTTCTCCTCGCTTGAGCATTTCGACCTTCTTCGGATCGATGTCCATGCAAACGACAGAATTTCCACTGTCCGCAAAACAAGCTCCTGCAACTAAACCGACGTACCCTGTACCAATTACTGCAACGCGCATATGACCTTTTTTCCCAAATATCGGACCTTTATGCTAGCGTTTTTAAATGCCGCGCCCTCCCCTGAGTGTGACGATCATCACACTCAACGAAGAAAAGAACATCACTCGCGCGATTGAAAGCGTTCGCGGTTTCGCGCAAGAAATTTTGGTAGTCGATTCTGGCTCCACGGACCAAACCACCCAACTTGCTCGGCGATTAGGAGCTCGAGTTTTAACGAATCCTTGGCGGGGCTATGGTGAGCAGAAGAACTTTGCGCAGTCCCAGGCCTCCCATGATTGGATTTTAAACATCGATTCGGACGAAGAGGTGAGCCCAGAACTCGGGGTAGAAATTCAGCAAGCCCTAGACCGAGCGACTGAAGAGGGCGTGCGAGGATTCCACATGCCGAGGTTAAGTCGTTACCTCGGCCGATGGATCCGGCACGGGGGATGGTATCCTAATCGACTGGTTCGGCTAGCGCAGCGGAGCCATTCAAACTGGACCGAGCCGGACGTGCATGAAGAGTGGCAAGTCCGCGGTCAGGTCGGATCACTTCGTCATGACTTGCTCCACTACCCCTTTCGAGACATTCGCGATCAAGTCGCGACTAATATCCGGTTTTCTCATCTCGGCTCGGAGGTGCTCCGGAAACGGGGAGTCAGAAAAAGCACTTTACGTCTGATTTATAAACCTGTTGGAAAATTTTTGGAAACTTACCTTCTAAAAAAGGGCTACCGCGACGGTATTGCCGGGTTCATCATTGCAGTGAATGCCGCCCATAGTATCTTTTTAAAGTACGCTTACTTTTTCGAAGAAAAAGGGAGTGGGAATGAAAACTCTCATCATTGATAATACGCTCGATGTTGATTCTTGGGGCGCATCGAACCTCTGCTCCTTTGTCACTCGGTCGAAGGAACGATCTGCTTTTGTCCGCCGTGCGCCCCATGATGACCTCCCCGGAAACATCCTAGGCTATGATCGACTCATTCTTTCCGGATCACGGACGAGTTGCCTGGAAACGGGCAGCTGGATTTCAAATTTAGATTTACTCATTCGCCAGGCCCTCGATGCCGGTAAACCAATACTGGGCATTTGTTACGGACACCAAGCATTAAACCGTGTCATCGGAGGAGCGGAAAGTTTAGCTCGTTCCGCAACAGGAGAATTTGGGTGGACGGAAATTGAAGTGATCGGGGACGCACCGCTTTTCAGAGGGTTGCCCTCCCGTTTTTTTTCTTTCTCATCTCATTTCGAGGAAGTCACGCGGCTGGTACCTGGAATGAAACGAATCGCATCATCGCCTGATTGTTCGATCCAAGCTTGCCAAATGGAAGGGCGCCCAGTGTATGGAATCCAATTCCATCCAGAAAAAGACCTCTCGAGCGCCGAAAAAACAATTCTTGCATGGAAAAAAGGGAAATCGGCCAGGTGGATTTCTCGCGCGAGTGAAAGCGCAAAGCTTTACGACCCTTCAGTCGGCGAAAAAATTTTTGAAAATTTCTTTGAGGAAAAATAAGGAATGAGCGGAAACACAGGAACCCAGTTAAATATTTTAGGTAAGACGGTCAGCCTCCGTTCCCTCTCGCTGAATGTTTTGAAAGTACTCTTCGTCGTACTGGTATTTTGGTGGCTGGCGAAAAAGAATCTGATTTCCGTCAGTGCCTTCATGGGTGGGTTGAAAAATTGGCCCCAGATTCTGGTTGGAGTCTTTTGCCTCCTTCTCTCTGCTTTTCTCGCTGCCTTTCGTTGGGGCATTCTCCTCCGAGCCCAAGGAATTAAGATCCGAAATTCACGACTGCTTCAGCTCCAGTTTATCGGAAATTTTTTCAACGTCGCCTTGCCGGGAGCGGTTAGCGGAGACTTTGTGAAAGCCTTTTACATCGCGCATGAATCACCGGGTAACCGCGGTCGCGCCTTCGGGAGTATCCTGTTTGATCGCCTTGTCGGACTCACTGCGCTCGTCGCAGTATCCGTGACTGCTCTTCTTTTAGAGATGCGACATTTCATCGGTTCTCCGATCTTAGCGGGGGTAAAAGCATTCGTGATGACCTCCGGTGCCGCGGTGGTAGTGTTCTATGCTTACCTTTTTCTCATGCACGAAAATGCTGATCCGGTGCTCCAGTTCCTTCAAGCGTTTGAGCGGCGGAATGCGAAATTCGGATCTCTCGTCCGCATTTATCTCGGCGTTCGCGTGTACCATTCGGAACGTCGCCTCGTGGTGAGAGCCTTTCTCGTAGCGTTTCTCATCCAATCGCTGTCTGCTTATGCTTGCCTGTGTTTTGCGCGTGCTCTCGGAGAATGGCAAATTCCGGCGAATGGCTTACTCGTGGTTACTCCGCTTGGCCTCTTAGTCACGGCGGTTCCAGTGCTTCCAGGTGGTGTCGGGACGGGCCACGCAGCCTTTAGCTTCTTTTATCATCTCTTAGGTTCCGACCGAGGAGCCGACATCTTCAGCTACTTTGTCTTAATCCAACTCTGTATCGGAGCAGTGGGCGGACTAGTCTATCTGAAGTTTAAAAAAGGCGAACCTAGTCCGCTAGTCTAATCATTTCGAAGGTTGGCTCGTTCGGTGAAGAGAGGAACAAATGCCCTCCACCGAACGACGAGTCCTATTCACTTTTCAAAAAAACGCCCTGGCAATTCTTTCGCGAAATGAAATCCACTTGGCGCTTACCGCTCCCACTGGAGCGGGCAAAGGAGTCGTGATCGAGCGACTTGCAGAATGTGAGGAGGAACGCATTCTATTGCTCACTCCGCTCGTCGCTCTCGGTCGGCAACAAGTAAACCGCTTCATTAAAGCGGGCATCCCCATCCGGGCGTCACTCGGCCGCAAAACGATGGAGACCTGCCCCTCTCCCCGCGTTTGGATCACGAGTCCTGAAGCAGCGATGATGGAGTGTCGGAAGAGAGCCATTAAAAGCTGGCGACCCACTCTCATCGCGGTCGATGAAGCGCATTGCATTTCCGATTGGGGCGATCATTTCCGACCTGCATACGGCAATTTGATTTCGTTTATTCAGTCTTTGGAAGCGAAAAGGACGTTGTGGATGAGCGCGACTTTTCCGCGCGCGACTCTGGAAAGTCTACGTCAGAGCATTCCGGGAAACTGGATTTGTGAAGGAACATTCGCTCTGCCAGGAAACCTCCAGATTCATGAAAAAAGGATTCTAGCGCCCGAGCGCATCGAAGCGGTCCGCTCGAGCGTCCTAGAAAAATCGTCCGCCGGAATTCTTTTCGTAGGAACCCGGAACAATGTGGCGAGGTACCGAAACCTTCTCGAACCACTCGGAAAATCGCTTATGCCGTACCATGCTGGAATGAGCGATGAAGAAAGACGCAACATTGAGAGAAAACTAGAATGCATCGATCGAGACCTACCCGTCCCACCCTCGATCGTGGCTACGAATGCTTTTGGGATGGGAATGGATTATCCCCACCTCAGTTGGGTGACCTTAGCTTCGATTCCTTACTCCTTGCTGAGCTTAATGCAATCTTTTGGACGAGTGGGTCGAGCAGGTAGGTTCGGAGAAGCGGAACTTTTCTGGACTGAAGAAGACTTTCGATTTTCTGGCTTCTTTGCTACCCGAGGGGGCAGCGATGGCAAAGGAGTTCGGGATCTGAAAAAACTTCGGCAATATTTAGAATCAAACTCTGCAGAAAAAACTCGGATTCTTGGAGAAGAGTTTCTCTGATTTCAATGGACTCGTTTCTCAAAACGCCGCGCGCATCATCCTACCAACCTTCGACCAAAGCGACGCCTGCTGAGGAGCTAACGCATCTTCTGGCTGCGGAAGTGGCGGACTCGATCCCGAAAGCAAAGCGACCACATTGTATGCGGCAACTCGGTCAGCAGTGACATTGATAAAAGGCATTCGGGCACACCACGCCAGAATCTGTGTATTCGATGTAGGCACTTCGCCGTACTGGATGATGAAAGTGAGAATCCCTTTTAGAATTCGGTCATTTGAAGTTCCGGCTAGTTCCGAGAGTTTCATTTTAAGAACCGGATAAGCTTCATCCAGAATCTCATTCTTGTTTAGAAGCTGATCGTGGTTCAAATCGAATCTTTGCAACATTTCTTCGACGTAATAAGTAATCGCGGCAAAGGAGTCCGTGTCGTACGGCCCGATTGGATCTTCAGAATATCCGCGCAAACGGCCAGCGGCCTCCATCGAGTAAGCTACCTTCAACCTTTCGGATTCCGTCATTTTCTGAAAATCATGCTGAAGTGCCGGTAAGTTCGGCCAAAAGATCTCGGGATGCGAAAAATAAATCTTTCGGAAGCAGGACGCATCGACAGCCTCTTGGCCGACGGCATCCTTTCCAGTAATTGGGCACGCGCTCCATAATTTTCGAGATGTAGTGACCTCGCGAAAGATTCGATGCGAGAACGCCGATGACGAAAAAAGAAATGCGAAATAATAAGTGGTTTCAGCATTTTCGAAATAGGCGTTTCCATTCGAATTCGGCATGAAGATATTTCCTTCAAGGAATCGTTTCACAGCCATTTCCACAGGCGTGACCATAGGATAAGCCATCTTCCACTGCTGGAGGATCTGAAGGTAATCCGTTACGAGAGAAGTGAGGTCTTCCACTTTGGCAGATCTTTTACCGTCGAGGGCAAATGGTCCGGTCGCATAGATGGGAAGAAGGTGGTCGACGAGGATTTTATACCACGACATCCGAATCATGTGATTCCGAGAGCGAGCGGAAGCAACGCCCGGCAAAAAAATAATCTCTCCGCTGTCTTCAGGAAAAAGACCCATGAAAGTTTTCGAGATCGTAATAAGGCGGTTTACTTCTGATCGCGAACGACTCGATGCCAAGGAGCTCATATCCGTCCGGGCAGCCGCTTCGAATTCAACCGGTCCGACTTTTTTCGGCAACCTCCGATAAATTCGCTTGAGATGAATTTGTGCCCGGTATCCTTGGTCGAGCAAATCAACCACGGTGGCTACGGCAGCCGAATTTAATTTTTCAACCACACCCCCTTTGAGTCCACGAAATACCAGTGGCCGAAGGTCATGCTTTAATGCGGCTCGTTTCTCAGGGGTTAGGAAATCGGTGGGAAACGTATCAATCACGGGATCTAAAAGACCGAGTGGAATTCCATCACCGTGTCGAGAAACCACTCGGTCGACGAGTCGTCGAGTCTTTAGAATCAAATGTCGCTCGAAGTCGTCTTGTTCTTCAGATTGTGCAAACGATTTTGCGTTTTCATCGTGATAAGCTAATAGGACTCCGCCAAACGCCGCAGCATCTGCGATTAAGGTCGGCCACGCTGCAGGTTCTATGAAATCTGGACTTCCACCTGCGATAATCACTTTCAGATTTCGAATGACGTCACTGTAGCGGTCGACGAGCGAAGCATCCCCCCCGTGCATCGTGAGAATTTCACGCACAAACGGGAGCAAGGACGTCTTATTTACGGAGGTTGAGCCCCGCAAAGTCAGAAAGTAACGGCTGAGATTCTGACCGAAACGGTCTAACCCATCCGCAAGTGAAAGCATATTCGCGCTACTCGGGCTCTTTTTGCGTGCTTGTAAAAACGGCAAAAGAGCGGTGGTTTCACGACGGAGTAGTTCGCTGAAGCGGACAAACTCGTCGATTTGCTCGACTCCGATCAGCTCGGGTCGACCTCCGAAAACAGATGCTTTGATGTCGAAGATCGAAGCAATGAACGAATCCGTTACCGGTCGATTCGTGATCAGAAGTTGGCGAACGAGGAGAGAGATGTCGGTTTGATTGTAACCCTCGGGGGTTGAGCCGCGAACGTAACGTTTGAAGTAGGCCACTTGGTCGCGGACACAATCAAAAGAGTCGTTCCATTCTTTCGCTTCGATAGATCCGTCGAAAAAGCGAGCCACGCGGTCACCGAGCTGATCATAGCAACCTTGGTCTTTTCCGGGCAAAATCGTCTTTTCACCTGCTTTTTTAGAACCAAGCTGACCACAGGAAGAAACAACGGTGAGCGGAACGAGGAGAGAAAGCAGAGCGCGCCCTTTAAAACGCATAGGCAACGCCTCCGCGGAATCGGTCATTCCCTTTGTACTGTCCGATGTACCCCTTCCCGGTGGCTGAAGCGAAGAAATCACTACCCACGTTCAAGGTAATCGCGTGATCATCCGTCGCGATGACGTAGGTCACGTCCAAGCTCATGAGTTGTGATTTGTATTCGATGTCGGTGATCAGATTGAATGCATAGTTCATTCGCTCGTTTGCTTGGTACTCGAGCGATCCACGCGCGGCGCGATGGTAAGGAAACCGGCCCGGTAAATCGACCGTGAAACTAACATTCTCAACTACCGTTCGCTTCTCACTGACGTAAATATATGACCCTTTTAATTTCCACCCATCGAACAGTGACACGTCTCCACCGGCGGAGAGCACCGTGGCGGGTTCAGATCGAGTCGCAATCCAGAGGCTCGGAACTGGGCGAGAAGTTGGTTTTTCTTTCGTCACAGAAGCCCAAAGGGAAAACTGCTTTTCCTGAACGCCCGTTTCTAACATCAGCAGATGGTGGCGTTGGATCGCGGGATGCACCCGAACGTCAATCGCCGAGTAGGGAGGTGGATAGGTGGGTTCTACGGCGAGGTTAGGTTGGAGAATGGGCAAAAATCCGTACATTCCTTGGATCCAATACCCTTGTCCGCTCGGACTCGTGGAGTAACGGACTGTGGTCATTGCGCCGGATTTTTTGATCAAGTCGCCGATCGGAGGCATGACGACGGTGTACTGCACCGGGATATTCTTTTTCGCGATCACCGCGGAATCAAAGTAGGGATTATAGAAGGGATTAGACGAAAGGAGTTTTCCGTTTTCGTTTCTGAGGGGATATCCGCGCTCGGGGATGGAAAGTGGAGAGGCATAGTTCATCCACCGCCAATGCTCATTCTCGTAGGCATGAAAGACGCCCGTCAGACCCACGATTTGGGGGCGGGTCGGGTCCCAAATAAAGCGCGGTGAAATGGCTCCAAACTGCCATTCTTGATCAAATTTAGCCCAATCGTAAATCCTACGACCTAAGGTGAACTGGTGCTTTGAAAAGACGGACCTCGAAGTCGCGAGGTAAGCGTTTTGGGACTCGAATGCGAGAGCGCTCCGGTCCACACTTAAGTTTTTAGTGTCGGTGATTTGGACAATGGCATCAAAATCGAGTTTTGTTTCAAGGTAGTCGCCCTGACTCCCTAACCGAGGTCCCAGTGAAAGCGTCGAGCTACTGTCCGAACGATCTACCGACCGGCGTAGAAATCCATTCGACTCGAGCTTCACCATTCCTGTAGCGGACGCTTCATTCGAAACCGAACTGAATAAAATCAGTGCGAAGAGAACTACGCATTTCTGCGAGAGAAGAATCTGCTGACACTTTTGCTTCACCATGAGCCGCCGATTTTTAAACAAAATTCACCACGCTGATAAACCTCACGTTCGATGGGGACCCGAGACAATCCATGATAATGTCTGCTTGGTCCCGCTCGAGAGCGATGCCAAAACTATTCCTAACCGGAGCTTGTTGTGACAAGCCCGAGCTTGACCGAGGTTTTCTCGGTTTACAAGATGCCGGACTGCGAATAGTTGATTTAAAAAGTCGGACGACGAATGAAAAATGATTCAAAAACGGAGAACACCCTCGTGAACGGGCATGAACACAACCTAGTCATTTTTACTGACGGAGCTTGCTCGGGTAATCCCGGTCCCGGGGGATGGGGTGCGGTTTTAGCCCATCCCGAGGGTAAGATCATCGAGCTGGGCGGAAGTTCGCGCGCCACCACGAACAATCAAATGGAGCTTCTGGCGACGATCGAGGGACTCGAGGCAGCTCGAGATTTCCAAGGCCAAGTCTCCGTGTACACCGATTCGACTTACGTGATCCGCGGCATAACACAGTGGGTCTGGGGCTGGAGAAAACGCGATTGGAAGACCGCCCAAGGAAAAGAAGTCGCAAATCAGGACTTGTGGAAAAATTTGGTCCGGGTCGTTTCCGCGAGAAAATTAAAGCCTGAATGGCATTATGTTCGCGGCCATATCGGAACTCCCGGAAACGAACGCTGTGATGAAATCGCGCGCGAATTCACCAGCGGTCGGCGACCCCCTCTCTACCGCGGAAGTTTGAAAGAATACGCAATCGCGATTCATGATGTTCCCGCCGACACCGGCCTACCAGAGATGCGACCTAAAGAAGAAAAGAAGGTCGCGCACTCCTACCTAAGCGTCGTGAATGGGGCCCTCGAACGCCACTCCGACTGGAAGAGCTGCGAAGCGAGAGTGAAGGGGCGCCCGGGAGCGAAGTTTAAGAAAGCCGCCTCGCCAGGAAATGAGATCGAAATTCTTCGCGAATGGGGATTTGCGAAAAAAGACGCTTCCGAATGAACTATCCCCGGAAATGAACTTTCAAAGCCCCTGTCACCGGATGAGGAAAAAGGACGAACCTTGCTTCCGGATAAAGGTCACGAATCGCAGCTTCTGTGACTGTTTCCGACGTTTTTCCAAAACTCACCGCGCGGCCCCGATTTAAAAAAAGGCAACGATCGGCCACGTCGGTTGTGAAATTCAGATCATGCGAAACAAAAACAAACGAATAACCCCGGCCCAAATAGGTGCGGAGTAGACTCGAAAGTTTCGATTGATGGTGCAAATCCAACCGAGAGAAGGACTCATCTAGAAGGATCCACTTTGGTCCTTGGCTGAGCGCCCGAGCGAAATGGGCTCGCTGACGCTCACCACTTGAAAGTTCGGAAAAGAGGCGATCCCTATACTGCCAGCAGCCCACCTCTTCCATGGATTCCCGAATTTTTCTTAGATGTTCTTCAGAAGAGGATGCGTCCTCTAAAGCGTAATCGCCAAGCGAGACCATCTCGAGAGTCGTCAGAGGAAAATCAGTCTGGATTTCTGAGCCCAGGTAAGTCACCAGGCGTGAGCGCTGAGCGGGAGTCAGCCTTTCGAGCACTTGATTCCCGATTTTCAGAGAACCTTTGTACGGGATCGTTCCCATGAGTGCTTTCAGAAGTGTCGATTTGCCCGCGCCGTTTGGCCCAATGATTCCCGTAATCTCACCCGCATGGAATTCCAAATTAAAATCTGAAAAAGCAGAATCTCCGCGAGTGAGTTCGAAATCAGAAAATTTAAGATTCACGATTCCTCTTTCCGAAAAAAAGCAGAGCAATGAAAAAAGGCGCTCCGGCGATCGCAGTGACGACTCCGACGGGAAGTTCGTAGGGAGCCGCAATCGTTCGCGAGACCGTGTCCGCAATAATCAGGACCGTTCCACCGACCAATGCCGAAAGTGGAAGGACCCTCCGATGAAGAGCGCTTCCAGAACGTCGAACCAGTTGGGGAACGATCAGGCCCACAAATCCGATCATGCCGGCCAAACTCACCGCGACGGACACTAAAAGAGAAGTCCAGAGAATGGTTTTGATTCGGAATGCACGGAGATCCAGACCGACTGAAACGGCTTCCTCTTCTCCCATCAAGAGAACATCGTAACCGCGATGATCCCTGTAGACGCCGAGAAAGATGAGGGCAACCGCACCATTCATAAAGAGAGCGTTGGTCGTCTCGGCGCGAGACAAGTCTCCTAGCAGCCAACCGAGAGCGGACTGAATTCCGGCCGGATCTGCAAGCGTCATCCAGACGGCGACCCAACTCGATCCGAGGAAACCAAGCATGATACCGACTAAAAGGAGGGTTGAACTCGAAAGCCTTCGCATCCGCGAAACTAGCCACAAAATTCCTGAAAACAATAAAGCGCCGACGAGCGCGCTCGGCGATAATCCGAAAAATAACGTGTTCAACCCTAAGCTGCTGCCGATTACCGCGCCTAAAGTCGCCCCCGAAGAAACTCCCAGTGTGTAGGGCTCACAGAGGGGATTTTTGAACAGGGATTGGAGAATGGTTCCCCCGATCGATAAAGCTGCGCCGACAGCGAATGCGAGCAACGTCCGCGGCAGTCGAAGTTCTTTGACGAGGGACCACTCAAGACCACGCGTTGCTCCCAGGCCTAAAGATGCGAACACTGCGACGACAAAAAGAACGCCCCATGCGACATCGGTCTTTTTGAAAACATTCCGTCTATTCATGGGGCTTCCGAATCGGTTCGGGACCGTAAATAGCTGATTCCAGATCCCTCAGCCCACTTGGAAAACGAGGGCCGGGCCGAATCAGCGCATCGGATTTCACAATGACCACTCGAGCGTTTTTTGCGGGTCTAAACCCTGGAATTTTTAACCATCGCTTCTTAGCCCGTTCCGCGCGAACAAGATCGGTCGAAGAATCGAGGAGTAAAACCACGTCTGGATTCCGTTTAATGACATCCTCGACCGAAACTCGCGGGTAAGCCGAATTTGAATCGTGGTAAATATTTTCTGCGCCGACGAGTGCGACACCATCGTCCAAAAAATTTTTTCCTCCGGCGACGATGAGTGGCTCCTCATTCACGGTGAGCAACACCCGCACCTTGCGCGGCTCTTTTTTCTTCCTCGTTTCCGCGCGCAGCCGAATTTCATCGATTTTTAGATCGAATCTGTGGATGGCATCATTGCCTGCTTCGGTTCTTAACAGGGCATCTGCAACCAAGTGGTAAGCCTGGCGAATGTCGCTCAAGGATGCCGTTCCCACACGGAGTACCCGAAATTTCAATTTCTCAAGTTTTTCACTCACGGGCTGTGCGGAATCTCGGTCCGTCACCACGAGATCTGGAACTAACCCCACGATTCGCTCTATGCTCGGCTTTGCATAATTACCGATCGATGTTTTATTTTTTAAAGATGGAGGAAAATCAGTGAATTCTGAAACTCCGACGAGGTTCGCCTCAGGCAATCCGACCTCGAGTGCAATTTCTGCGATCGAGGGAAGGAGAGTCACCACCCGCTCTGGTCTGCGATCCTCACCCAGTGCACTCGGGAAATGAATGAACCAGGAGTGCGTTAAGCAGAGAGCCAGAGCCGAGAGGAAATTAAGCCGACTCACGCGCATCTTCTTTTAGGAGGCTGTCAAGATTTTCTTCATGGCGAAAAATCGCGAGATAAACCATGAGCGCAAAGATAAGCATCGAAGGTTCGAAAGGATAAAAAAGTCGGTAGACCGCAATCGCAGCGAGAAGGCCGAGCAAACTTCCGGCTGCACCGACCTGAGTGGCAAAAGCTGCCAATCCAAAAACAATTCCGCCAACCACTCCACTGAGGGGCGCGAGAGCGAAAATAACTCCGAAAGTCGTGGCCACCCCTTTCCCGCCTTTAAAATGCAACCAAGGCGAAAAGCAATGACCCACCACTGCAGATAAACCGAGCGTCCAAAGCAGCAGAGTTGAAGCCGGAAGTGTACCCTCGGGTATCCATCGGTAGCGGAGTGGCAGTAAAATCAGAATACCTTTTAGAGCATCCAAAAAAAACGTGAGAAAACCTGCGGGCCAAAAACCCACAACTCGACTCACGTTCGTTGCGCCGATGTTCCCGCTCCCCTGCTCACGCAAATCATTTATGCCGTAAAGCTTTGAAATGAGAAGCCCAAATGGAATCGATCCTAAGAGGAAAGCAGCAACCACCATCGCTGCGCTCTCTGTGAATTCATTCATCACGAACCTCCCGGAGTCGGTAGATCAGAACCGCAAAAGCGACGACGAAGACCAGAAGTGAAATAAACTGCGAGGTGGAGAGGACTCCATCGATGACGAAACCTCGAATGGTGTCGCCTCGGTAGAGTTCCACGATACTGCGGATAATCGGATAGGCCATGAAGTAAGTCAGCATGACCTGCCCTTCAAACTTTCGTCGTCGAAAAATCAGGAGAAGGGCGGCAAAGAGAACGAACAGAGCGGCGGATTCGTAAAGCTGAGTGGGATGGAGATGAATCCCACGGAACTCGGGATCGACGAGTTCTGAATTTAGAATAATTCCGTAATCGTTTCCGGTTGGCCTCCCGTAACAACAACCTGCCGCGAGACAACCCAGCCTTCCAAAAGCATGGGCCACGGTCAGGCCTGGCAAAAGAGCGTCCCCTAGTCGCCAAATCGGAAGTCGGTAACGTTTCGCAAACCAAACCACATAAGGGATCGCAAGCAGAGGTCCCCCATAGAATACGAGACCGCCTTCCCAGACTTTCAGAATTTCTGCTGGATGGTCCGTGAAAAAAGAAAAGCGAGTCAGCACATAAACGATGCGCGCGCCGATGAATCCTACGACGAGCGTCGAGAAAACTAGGTCTTGGACCCGCTCCGCATCGAGTGAGGATTTTTTCGCGAGGTATTGGATGATCTGCACTGCACAGACAAATCCGAGTGCTATCAAAAATCCATAGGTATGAACGGGCCAGGATCCTACGTGAAAAAGTAGCGGATGCACGACACTCTCCTAATCCTCGAAAGCGAAGCTGCCGAGGTCTTTCAAATTTTCTAATTGCTCCAACGTCCAGTCACCGGTCGGACTGAGGAGTGTCGCTCCGGTCAGCGAAGTGCAGATGACGTCTTTTTTCCATGCGAAGACCACTTCATTCCGAAAAAGCGGGTCACGGTGCTTAATCGTCGTCATCGTTTTACCCGGAATCGTCAGAAGCGAAGCCGATGGCTTATCGAATCCGGTCTTCATTTCGACTTGCGACTGCTTTGATTCGGGAACGATCCAAAGCTCGGTTCCCTCGATCGAAGGGATTTTAATCACTCGCCAATTCGGCTCTTCGACAAACGTCGCTGGAAGCTGGTCGATGCGGTCCCAGGCGCCGTGAGTTCTGAAAATAGTGCAGACACGGATCGCACCGGTTAACTTCGCTTGTTTTGCGAGTTCGGGAAGGTTTGCCAGGGTCGCTTTCGCCAGATCAAATTTTAAGTAATATCCACGTGCATCGGTTCGAGAACGCGGAGCGGCCCGACTCACCAGCTCGATCCCCACACCAACACACCTTGGTTCAGAGAGTTCCAAAGCTTCACGTCTTTTTTCGCCGCGACATCAAACTGGTCACGGGTTTGGAGGGTGAGCAACGCGAGCTTTCCCATCGGATGTTGTTCGGTGAGCTTCCGAACTTCTTCGGGTTGTTCGGTCACGACATAAAGACTGATTTCCGCGGGCGCAGTGCTGAGCAGAACGCCTTTCGACGAGATCGGCTGGAGTTGGAGGTAGAGGCTCTCGAGTTCACAGAGGCCCCAGAGTCGACGCATGATTTGGTTTCCGGGATGTTCATCAGAAACGCGGATGGCGCGGCGGTTGTCGATGAAGTGGACGAGTCCGGCCTCTTCGAGTTCGGTCAGAATTTTTTCAAGGCCTTGGATTCCACCAAGTCCCCTCACCCCTTTGAGTTTCGAAACCAGTACTCGAAGAGTGTAGGTCGTTTCTCGGGAACTCAGCAGATAGCGGAGTACTTTTTGTTCGGGGGTCGCAAAGAAAATCGAATCCCACGTTGCGGGAATCTTTGTAGCACGGGCCATGGTTGGAAGCTCCTGGACGCCATATTACTGAAGGTGAGGACAGTTCGCACTGCTTTTGCTGCGCGTTAAGTGACTTCAAAGGGTCGATTCGTCACCTTTTCTGACATTTTCGGGTCGAATCTCTGAATTCGTCGTGGCTCGGTCGTTGCGAGCGCCCAGAAGTTTTGTTATTCCATTAAGCTCACGCAAGTTTTGATGGGGTATCGTCAAGTGGTAAGACACAGGATTTTGATTCCTGCATTCCTAGGTTCGAATCCTAGTACCCCAACCAAACCGACCCGATTCGCAGTTTTGCGAGTCGGGTTTTTTTTGTTTAAGGCAGATGTTTTTTTCAAAGCGGCTGCGAGAAACCATTGTTTGAAGATCGGTTTTGTTTCGATGGAAAAGTGGAGCACTAGAATTTCACATCGAATTAATTTTTCATGGATAATCGAAATAACTCTGCGGAGTTCATTCTCTAAAATAACTTTTAAACTAAAGAATACCAGAAGCAGCAGCATCATCACGAATGCTGATTGATTCGATTGTCAGAATCTGGGCCGCACTTTCTCTAGGCGCGCAACATTCAAAAAATTTATTCGTTGAAAAAGTAGCCGCTAATCGTACTTTGACCCACATTCGCCGAAGCTAGCTTCACAAGCATCTGAAGCCCTTCGAATTTGAGAAACTTTTTTGAAATTTCCTTAAGACCAAAAATTCATTCCTACAAAGTTTGGAACTAAACTTACAAGTCGCCGCACAATCGGCGCATTAGGTCGGGTTTATTTCGATCGTTGATCAAAACTTCGGTTGGAGCCTTTCAAACTCATCGATCCGCTCCCTGTGCCTATTCCCGAAAAAAAATTGATTCTAGTTTAAACCCATACCTAGCAAGCGCGTATTAACCAAACCTATGCGTCAATTAAAACACGGTTTTTAATTTATTCTTAACGGAGTATTAATTAAGTACGTTTGGGGAATGCAATGACTATCAAAAGTTCCGTGCTTAAAACTTTCTTTCTTTCCTTCTGCTTCGCTGCGTACACAACTCCTTCATATGCATTGCTCGAGATTCCACCCGGCGACTGGATATCTGACAGCGTTAATATCACGCCTGGAACGGGAACCACTGCATACAAAGTTTATTCGGAAAAGCTTCATGCTGGTAACCTTCCCACTACGACTTCCGTGAAGCTCAATGTCACTACGAGGACGAGCCAACCTCCACTTTTTTCGAATTCTGGAATAGATTTTTGGATCGGCCCGATCTCTGATCTGGGAGTTTACTTTTCTTCCTTCACATTCACGGCTAACTCAAATGATTTGTATCTAAATCTCGGATTAACCGGCACGCCGGTTCTTTGCGCATTATACGGCACTACCACCCACCTTTATCCAGGTACCAATATCATTCATGCTCAAGGGGTGGAAAACTTCGTTTCTGCGCAATGCCGATGGACGATTGGAGAATCTACAGTCAACGTTTCGGAAGTCTACATCAACAATCCTGTTCCAGAACCCTCACCAATTCCGACTCCGATTCCCTCTCCCACTCCAGAATCGCCTCATTTTATTATCGAGGTTTTTGCAGATGGTACAGCCGTCCCGAGTGCCAAGAATCTGTCTGTTCTTCCGTCTCAATACGACTATCCGAGCGCCCATTGTGCAAAAGGTTCTGGACCTTCTAACCGCAATTTTGAAGTCAAATGTGAGAAAATTTCGACAAATGAGTACAGTACCGATTGCGGTTACGAAATAAATGTGTCGGAAGGCGATTTCAACGGCGGCCATGACCACGGGAAGCTTCCAAACGGGGATGTCACGCTAAATCCAAACGATAAAAGTAAATTCACGTACGAAGCGCCAGATGTTGCACACCAAGTAAATTTGACCGTAAACGGTTTCGGTCCTAGCGGCGAACGTCTTGATCCAGTTAAATTTACAGTCGATGTTCAGGCCCAGGACTCCAATAATTGGGTTGAACTATCTAGTGCGTTTATCGACGTTATAATAAACGGCGCAGACCCAAAAGCTTCACACTCACAAGGCTTTTACGGCAGCAAGAATATGGCAGACAGACTTAAGAGTTTTTCAGAGGCCTTACCAAACTATGTCTTAGCTCCGACTTCAATTCCGAGAATCCGATCCGAAGCAGCAAGCTTAAAATGGGGCGGAATGTACGATATTCACAAGGACTGGAATCCCCCTCACTGCGGCCATCGTAACGGACGTACATTGGATATTAGTTTGAGTGGATTATCCCAAGGTCAGAAAAACGCAATTGCCTCTGCGGCGCGCCGAAGCAACTTTGAATTTACTGTGTTCAAGGAATCCCCGGCGAACCCTGGCACTAATCACTGGCATGTTCAATTAGCGGATTAAGGAACGATATGAGAAATTTAGCGAAAATGTCAGCAATTGTCTTCACTTTGATCGTAACTGGCGGAGTTGCGGTTGCGGATTCATGCCCAACGCCCAAAAGTGCAGTCGATCCCATGCTAACCGGAGCCGTTACATTCGATAAGAAATCACAAACGTATCGGTATCGCTACATGTTGAAAAACGGGCCTAACTCGGTTTTATCGATCGATTATTTCGGGCTCTATCTAGGGCAAAAGCCAGTTTCCACAATTAGCGCGGCCAACTGGAGGTCAGACTTCGTCGAACTAGGATCGGCTCCTACATTCCTACTCTGGAATACTTTCGGAATTGATAGTCGGGAAGCGAATAAGGTGACTAACGACACTTCACTACCAGTTCATATCTACTCCCTGAAGCCTGGACAATCCGTGAGCGGTTTCGAAATCACTAGCCCTCATCCTCCAGGACTTGTCCAATTTTTTGCTGAAGGAGAAACACAGTTTCCGTACGCCACAAGTACTGCCGCTAATGATGAACCTGAAACTGATTGTCCAGGCTGGAATCTCGAACTCCCTAAAATTCAGAGACAAGTGACTGGATCAGTAACAGGGCCTTCGGACCCTAACTTAACAACGGTACGGATCCGCGCTCGCGAAGAGGGAGGAGAAGGTCGTTGCGGAGATATCAATCCAGCCAAACCGACTGGGAGAATTTCCGTCCTGATTTTGAGTTCTGGCGAATTCGATGCGACGCAAATTGATATCCCGAACGCGATGTTCGGACCTGGGTACGCAAAGCCAGTGGCCTCAAAAGTTGTAACTTCCGGAAAATTCGAAAATATCGCGGGTGATGAAAAATCCGTCTGGGAGGAATTTCTCGAAGGCATCCACCATCCTCGAGTCGACTCCGGGCATAATCGCCCAAAAAATCTCCTACTGACTTTTTTAGTCGCCGACCTCGACGTGCAGTGCAACTTAGATCGGTCACTTTTTCTCATTGGTAAAACAACTGCAGGCAAGCGCTTTATCGGGTCCGTTCCAACCAAATTGTCTGGGTGCAAACCGAAAGAATTAGGAGAGCACCATGGAAAGCAACCCCGCTTCGAATGGTGGAAACGACTGGATGGAGCAAAGTAAATACAAGGACCTAAAGTAGATCCACTTTCCCCGCTTATCTGACCAAAGCCTGCGCTAATGAAGCGAGTTTCCTAGTTATTTTAAGGAAATTCAACTTTGGCGCAATTTGAAATTATCTGAGCTCCAGTGAGATTTAGAATGTGTCTTTGTCGTTCTAATAGCGTTGCTGATGCTCTTGTTCTGAAACTACTTTCTCGACGGACCTGATTGTTTTGCTCACTTAGCGGCTAATAGAAAAGATCGGAAGATTAGCAACTATTTCGGCCCGGCAAAGATAAAAAATCGGAGAGGTTGACGACAGACCTTTACCATCTTTCGTTGAAAGACATGTCATCATCTTTAGATGATAAAGCCACTTGCTCGAAGATTTGGGGAAACAAAGAACTTTGTTTGAATGCTCATCCAAAACAATTTCCGCGCTACAAATTTGGCTATGGACCTATCCTAGTTCAAGAAAACATTGCATGGGTTACCGAGTATTGCTGAGCCGCTGCGCAAAATTTTAAAACGTATTTCGCATCATTTCGATGGTGTTAGTGAGATCCAAAAAAATAGGCATTGGAAAAAAGAAAAGTTGTCCTACAATAGGACAAAAGGCGCGGTAAGTGGCCGAAATTATTTGATACTCATCAAACCAACCAAACCGGCCCGATTCGCAGTTTTGCGAGTCGGGTTTTTTGTTTAGGGCATCCGCACTCGTGACGATGCAAAAGTTTCTTCAATTTTTTTCGAGAACAAAAAAACCAGATAAAATTTATGAAACTTCTTAGTCGCGATCTGAAGCGCACACGATCTTCCGACTGGATGACACACATTTCAGGAAATTGTTATTGGGTGTGAGCTAACCTCTTCTGCCATGAGACTGAACTGACTTGTGAACCCTACAAGGCTAATCGAGTTGCTTTGAGGGTACGGGATATTTCGAAGTTGAAATAAAACTTAAAAGACAGACAGCTTCGCCTAAGAGCTACGGCCGATTACGTTGTCACAGATGAATTACGACGAACAGCTTGAATAATCAGAAATTCAATATTAGCTGTCGGAAGATTTAGCACTACGGCGGTTATTCACATAAAGAACCAACGCCGCATGTATACCCGTCGCCGAAAGTTGGAGTGGATACCAAGGTAGAACTAGCCGAGGGCCTCCAAAATTCCTGGTAGAGACCAGAATTGCGCCGACACAGAAAATAGTGCATGCGGATTCAACTGCAAATCCACGCTTCAAGTTCGATATCGACCATTTGCCGACCGAAGCCCTTCGGATGAAAAATCCTAATAAGTTAATAGGTAAACTGTACATTACCGCGTTGGTTACTGCGTCGGATTTCATCAATCCTACGTGCGAATGCGAATCTGGAGTTAAATTTTCATGCAACCCCCAATTTGGAACGCAGTAAATTGAAAATGAAATGACGGCTAGCAAAATTACAAACCGAAGCATGAAGTTATCTGAGATAATTTTGTACATTTTATTTTCTCGGCGAAATAGTTACGGTTTTTAGGACACTCGCTCCCCAGCTATTAGCAATTGTAACCGTGAACGTATCGCCTGAAGCGGGTTTTGAATTCGGAATGTACTCCACGTATCCTGAGCTATTGTATGTAACTTTTCCATTAACCCCTTGGGTAACTGACTGAATCTTTAAAATCGATTCATCTCTGCGACCGAATCGATACGGCAGAATACGTAACTTATACTGAGATTGATTACCCTCCTCGACCTGATTCGGAATTAACCGAAGCAGCACCGAATCTATCCTCTGGAGAGCTTCATTCTTCGTTAATTCTAACGGATCAGCCTTATTCAAAGAATCATTTAGGTCCCTCGCGATCGCATCCCGTAAATTTAAAGTGAGAGTCGCTCTTAATTCTCTACACATTTCGATTCGCTCTTCCTCGCGAAGCATTGGCTTTTTCTTATAGGTAGTGTTTATACACTTCGTATTTATTTTTTCTATCTCTGCCGCGAACGCCAGAAATAACCTTCGAGAAATCTCGGGATATTTTTTATATGACGTCGTTGCAATTGCCTTAATGGTATCGAGTAAAAGCGCCGAATTTGGTAGGATTGTCTTAACGACCTTACCTTGGCTTTCCACTTCTACGACCGATACATCGGCTGAATAAGGAAGCTTAACAACAAATGGAGAGATTTCGGTCGTGACGGACGCGCCACGAGAAGGGATGATCTCAGTAGAATAGTTCGTATCGAAGGTTGCGGACCCAATCTCCTGTCCGTTTTCATTTCTCAGAACAATTCTAGAATTATTTTCAGCAGCGGAATCGGAAACTGTTCCCTCCGGAACATAATTAACTGGTAAAATGTCTACCGCACCACTCGAGTGGATCACGCCGGCCACCACTAAAAGTTCTGGATCTACAGGATTTAATAATAAACTCTTAAAAACAGAACCATAGAAATTTGAATCAATCCAAACGCCGTTTAGTGTCCGACC